>CAZBDM010000248.1:0-6593 GCA_964490675.1 uncultured Oligoflexales bacterium | reverse complement strand
CGTTACAAAAGTCATAGCGGCGATAATACTGCCTCTCACTAAGGCCCACTTCCAGTTGTCTTTTAACGCAGAACTGAAAGAATATCGCTTTTTCATGTCACTTTCGACTTGCCTGCTTTTTTTTCCAAAATGGACAACGCCTTTCACCCCCGCTTCTTCGATGATGCGCTGCATTCTTTCTTCACCGAATGGATTTATGGCTGTGCCTGGGTTAAGGGTTGTGCTTCCGACATAAGACACCATTTGCCCTTCACTATTGGTAACCCCGATGCCTTCCCAGCCTAAAAAATCTGCGGCTGTTGAGTGAAAATAATAGACATCGTGGGCGACAATTCCTCGAAAGTCTCCTGACTCTGGTAACTCGATAACAAAGGCGATTTCAGTACCATCGGCAAGCGTCTTTGTTTTACGTTTCATCAAATTAACAAAATCACCATAGCCGATCGGTCGTCTTTTTCGATTATGCAAACGGGTGATGTCTTCAAAGCTTAAGACGATAACTTCAACATTATCAGTTTGAAGTGGTGCTGTGTTCTTGGCAAATATTTGCTCTGCTAGAACGATATTCATCATTGCGATAAACAGAATGTAGATACTTTTTGGAAAACGGCAATAGAGCATCTAGGGCCGACCTTACGAAAGGGTTGGACGGAAGAGAAAACAGATTTATCGGTGACTGTGTTTTATTCTCGATGCGTCGAGAGGGTCAAATACTTAGTTTGTCTATTGCTGAAATCATTGGATATTTTTTTGGCCGAGAGGTCAATAAAATACAAATTTGTAAGTGTTCTTGGTTTTTTCTTGTGTTTTATCAGGATGCTGGCAAAAAACCTCTTGTGCTTCAGCTGGAGGAGGACGTCAAAGCTATTGAAAGCCTACCAGCTCACTTTCCACTGCAGAGCTTGTTTTTCTTCTGGCATGTTAATGGCAAGTTTTTCAAAGCTCATCGCAGAGATCGCCGTTATTGCGCAGTTTGGTAAGCCTTCTTCCTGATAGGCTGTTTCTACTTGAGTCAATTTGCCTACTTTGGTCAGATAAGCTTTCAAGATCAGAGATGCAGGCGACTTCTTCCATTTATTAAGGCAAGGAAGTAGAGATAGTGCCGCTTGTCTTTTAAAAGCGAGAAGAAACGCATCTTTATCGATGTAGTCAGGCTTTTGGGAACTAAAGTGGGGCTGCTTATACTTTTTGCCGGCGAATGTTGGTTTTTTCTCCTTCTTTGATGGTGTCTTTTTGGCAGTCGTTTTTTGTTCTCCCTCACCTAAGGGAGGATCTTCGGCGATAGTCAAAGGCCAGAGAAGAATAACGATGGCGATGAAGTAATTTAGGGTTTTCGACACGTCTTTACCTTATATGCCAATCTCTTTTGACTGCTGTTACCGGCATGACTAGTAGTGGTCTTCTCGGCAATGATGCGGGAGCACGCCAAGTGAATTTAGCTTCTTTAATCTGGCGATTTCTTAAATCAACAGCTCCGACGATAAGTATCCCTCGTTTCACTGTTTCACTGCCTTTCATCCATTGTGAAAACCGTTTGTCATCAAGAGTCGCAAGAATACCTTCGTAACGCTTTGGGTTTGAAGACCTAACAACATGGTTTTCTAGCTCTTCAGTCATCAGTTTTAAAAATCGGCTGACTGACGATCTTTGCGACTGATCAAGAGCAATGAGTTCAGAGGCGACAAGTTCGAGAAAGCGAATGCCTTCACCACTAAATTTCTTTGCTCTCTTCATACCGTTTAGTTGTTGGCGAAAGCTTGCACCGTTTCGGTCTAAAAGAGCTTTGATGGCTGACATCTGTTTTTTCGAAAGACCGAGCTGTCGGTTTCGACCACTTTTTTCAAGTTCGTCCATCATGATTGCAAAAGCGCGGCGATTTCCTGCTAAAGCATGACGAATCAGGAGTGAGCGGAAGACTCTACTCCATGCTTCTGCAGGTAGCGCGGTCTGGATGGCACCGAGAATTGTTCTATCGTAACGATACTCAGAGAATATCGCTAAGGCGACTTTAATCGCATTGGACTCGACCTCTTGATCGCTTTCCGAATCACCGTCAATCAGTAGTTGCCTAATCGTACTCAAGGCCTCAACAATCTCACCCTTTCGGTAATTGAGCAGCATCTTTTGGTGAAGAAGCTGCGGCCTTAGTTTGACTTCTGGTCTATTGAGAAGTCTTTTTAAGATGCGATCCTGCAGACCGGCAGGCCATTTGCTGATTTCGATTTGGCTCAGCCAATATGAATCGTTATTGCTTTGTGAACGCGTCAAGATCTCAAGAATAACGCGCCCTTCTTTGCTGTTAAGCGAGTAGGGCGGTGGTTTAAGGAGTTCCCATTCTTGCATGCGTTGCCAGATATAGCGACGTTCGTGGTCCGGAAGATCAAGCCAGCTTTCTGGCTGGAGCTTTTGATAGATCACTAGAACTTCATCGGCTGTTTGTTCGTCAACAAACTTATCAGCGAGTAGAAGAAGTCGTAGCAAAACAGCTCCTGACCCTTGAAGCTGCTCTTCTTCAGGCTGCCTATTGTAAAGTCTAAACCAACTCTTGAGCCATGAAAGCTCATATCTCTGTGAAGTCTCACGTTCCTCAAAGCGTCCCGATCCTAGTCGACAACCCATACGCGGCAGGATTTTGGCTTTAGGGATATCGTTAAGATAAAAAGTACGATTCGGTTCTAAATAAGAGACACGCTTTCCTTGTTCTGCGATTCCTTGAGCGTCTTCGTCGAAATCACCTCCAATAAATTTCCGGTAATATCGATAAGTATAAGCCATCATCAGGCTGTCTCTGATATTGTTATATTTTTTATAGCCAAAAAGGCATGCGCCACTTCTGACAGCTGTGAGCTTTTCGTAGTATTCAAGATCATCGAATTCTAGGTTGATTCTTTCAGCTACTTGCGTCAGGCGCCAGGCTTCTCGGTAGTACTTCTTCAAGATCTGAAAACGGATGGCGTCTTCGATGCGTTCTTTGAAGAGAGGATCGTCAGGGCTAATCTTTCTGTAGTGTTGGTCGGCGGTTTCAAAGTCCCCCTTGAGCAATGCTTGTCTGGCTGACTCAAGCTCTGTTGAAGCCCAACTCAGTCCTGAGAAAAAGATCAGTGCCACAAAGGGCCATTGGCGCATTAGATTGACCATAAAAACCCGGCTGCTACTTGATACCAGTCCTTGAGCTCGTCAAATTGATCGCGCGGAATATTGATGCCGTACTCCAAGTAAAGCCCCATGCCATTTTGATAATAGATCTTCCAAAGAAGTCCTAAGTTAAAGTTGTAAGAACTATTCACTCTTTTTTGACCAGGCATCGGATCTGGTTTGTCGTTTCGCTCAATCATATTGGGTTTGTTGGGGTGACTGTAAAAAAGGCCACCGACGGCCCAGAAGCCCGTTTCAAAATCAGCCACCATCGGACTGAGTGCTGAGATGACACGTCCTTCGACAAGGTTGTAGCCATAGCCAAAGTGAAACTCGTAGCGCGTCATCAAAGCTTCTTGGCTGAATGGGGTACGACCGAGTTTTTCAGATGAAGAGGTGGAACGCATCCAAACCCGGTTAATGCCAAGTCTCACCATATGTCCGCCACTAGTTGGAAAGTCGACTCCTAGATGAAAGACCGACGATTCGTAGGTGTTTTGTTCGTTAAACTGCACTGTCCCCACCATAAATTCCGCCGTCGCTTGCCGAAAGTCGTAAGCATGAGGAGATTCGCTGCGAGAGACAATCTCTTGGACAATATGAGCCGAAGACAAACTTTCAGCCGTATCAGCACAAATTACGGACTGGTGGCAGCTTAGCAAGGCTACTAGAAACAAGACGGTTCTTTTCATCAAAAGACTCATCAAAGACTATTCCTCTTGATATTCGGGGATCAATGGCTGCGCGCACCTGGTATCAATTTCGTCACGCCATGAAGAGCGGTTTTGATAGGTACCAGCTTCATCAAAAAACGGATGCTCACAGTATTTTCTACAGTAATAAAAAAAGTCACCAAGGTTCCACTGATCGATTTGCCACTTAATATCTCCCACCGCTTCATATGCAGAGTTTTTTTCCTCGTAGGGGATGATGCTACCAATAGCAACGGTTACGGGAGCGTCATATCTGACCCCACCCCAAAAAGGATACTCCCAAAAGATACCAAGATCATAAGTACCGGCTGCATCTTCACTACGCCAAACGGGGGCGATATCAAAGATATTGACGCCTTCCCCCTCGCTTCCGAGGGAGTTGTTTCTCACCTTGATAAATTCGAGAATCTCAGAGTCTTCTTTGGTGGAACAAAGACGGACAGCTTCCTCATCTGCGATTGATAGTCGGACATTGTCGAAGTAAGTGACTTTTTCTGGTCCATCGACATAGGTCAAAGACCCCTGTTGAACACTTTTTAAGACGAGTTCGGGATCCCTAGCCAGTCCTCTGTCACCGTATTTTTCAAGGTAGCGATTGTAGCTGTCTAAGTCAGGGAAAGGTCCAAGAGGAACTCGAAAGTTAATGCCCAAAATAGTGAAGTCACCTCCGGTCGATGTGGTGCAATTGATCGAAGCGAAGGGATCTTGAAAGGTCACTGCGATAGCGTTAGCAAGATCTTGCGGACACCACAGTAGAGTTCTTCTTTGCACTAGCGTTGGCTGAAAGTCTCCGATACTCGCATAAACGAATGATCCAGCCAGACGAGGACTGACTTTATCGACTTCGTTAGAGGCGATAAGGGTTAACTTGTCGACGACAGCTTGATGAATGGCACGAAATTCACGACTGAGGTTCTCGTGAAAGATCACGTTAAACATAAAGTCCTGATCGGTTGTTGCTTGTTGTTTTGCTAGCGAGAGCTGTGCACTCAAGTAGTCTTCAAGGTTTTGCGCAAACCCTTCAATGTTGCTAGTATTAAAGCAAACATCAACTTCGCGGCCTCCTTGACCAGTGATAAACTTCTGGTACTCAAGAAAGTCTTGATCAATAAGGATGTCAAAGAAAGGATCATCTTCACAGGCATGGATGAGAATTGGGATCTTTACAACATCCTCAAGTGGCGTCTGGATCACTAAGTTCTCATCAAAGTCAGTGTTGGGGTTTCTTATGCCGTATGCTTGCGTTGAGACAAGATTCTTTTCATTTTTATCGAGAAAGTCGATACCAAAACAGACTCCTCTTTCGAGAGAGTCAGCAGCAAACTCTTCGTTACTCCAGGCTTTTAGTCCTTTAAAAACCTTACTTTCGCCGTCACCTGTTTGGCTGCAGAAATCACTCGGAAAAGCGTAACCACTGCCGTCAATCAAAGCTTTTAAATCATCCCAGTCTTGATCAACCAAGCTTGAACTTTTAATGCGAAATTTTCTTCTTAGTCCGTAAGAAGGCACTCTTTCTGGTGCAGGAGTGCCGAAGTTTGGAGTGATACGGACCTGCATACGATTATTTTGCTGATTAAAGACACCGTGTGGAAGTGCCGAGAAACCGTCGCCGTTTGGATCGTCACTAAGATGGTTCTGACTGCTAGCATCGGCAAAAAGATTAAGCTCGGCCTCTTTATCATAGCGGAAACGAATGGAGCTTGTTTGCAAAGGACCATCGAGGGGCCAGCTAAAGCTATAGCATAGCTGATTGCTGCCGCATTCGATTACCTCGTGTTCGTGGACACCTTCGGTGAAGTTGATTTCTAAGTCTTCAACAGTCTCACTGCCACCTTGCGGGTTGGTCCAGGTGTAGGACAACTCAAAGACAGGATTGGTTAACCTTTCCGGCAGTTCTTCAATGCGAAAGAAGATGTAAGCGACCTTTTCATTTTCAAACCAGTGGCTGTTAACGTCGAGAATTTGGCCATAACTATCTAATAACTCAACCTTATTCTGTCTGCAAGCGGCCAGAATAATGAGACTAGAAAGGATCAAAATCTTTATAGGCCACTTACCCATTCGGCAAGAGCCTCGCTGTCAGATGCAATCGTATTGCTCCTTTCATCTAAGCCTGAAGGTGTCGGGTTAGGGCTGTCGATTGCTGTTCCTTCAAATAAAACGTTGGAGGGAACATTTGCTTTCCATGTTGAAAAATATCCTGTTTGTTCGTTTGCTAGAACAAAGTAACGGGCCGACGTAATCGTACGACCACTCGTTACGAGACTTTGCCAAGCTGACCAGTGTTCCTGAATAACAGCATTGGGTGGGTCGACAGACAAGTCTCCTTCGCTAAAGACGGCAACCAAATGGATCGTTGATCGACCATCTTCATCTTCGCTTGGAGCATCACTTGGTGACCAGGGTTCAGAGCTTAAGGCTGCCAGTAAGACTTCACTAGCATTTGAACAGTCATCGATAGTTATATTTTTGACGACAAGCGTATCTGTGATCTCACCAAGCTTTTCCGCGGCCAAACTTGAGCGAGCACTCCATTCATTTGTACGATACTCAGCAAAGTTTGCATCGGTACCACAGTCTCCGTTATTCAGTGCAGTGCTACTTGGTGTAATTGTTTGTAAGAGAATGTAAGCAATCGGTTTTGGTGCTGCGGGACCTTGCGGCGGAGGCTCTTCTCCGCCGTAATTACTATACTCCCAACCTTCGTAACAACTCACGAAAGATAGACAAACAAAGAAGAATAGA
>CAZBDM010000247.1:4209-6594 GCA_964490675.1 uncultured Oligoflexales bacterium | reverse complement strand
AGTAGGTGTCGACTGCACCCGGAAATCTTTCATCAGGAGTTTTTTCACCTTTGATAACGGGAAGAGCGAGCCAGTTTTCAGCAAAGTCTCGGTAGACTTCGAGCATGCGCATGGTTTCTTCCACCGCTTCTTCCTTTGTGGCGTGAACAGTATGGCCCTCCTGCCAAAGAAACTCGGAAGTGCGCAGAAAAAGTCTCGTGCGCATTTCCCAGCGCATAACATTTGCCCACTGATTGATCAGAAGAGGGAGGTCACGGTAAGACTGCACCCATTTTGCATAAGAAGCACCGATGATCGTTTCACTTGTCGGACGGATAACGTAAGGCTCCTCAAGTTTACCTGCTGGTTGCAAGCCACCTTGACCGTCGTCCTCTAACCTATGGTGGGTGACAACTGCACATTCCTTGGCGAACCCCTCAACGTGCTCAGCTTCTTTCTCCAGAAAGCTCACCGGAATGAGGAGCGGAAAGTAGGCGTTGACATGACCGGTTGCCTTAAACATGTCGTCGAGGGCGCGTTGCATATTTTCCCAAAGGCTGAAGCCCCACGGCTTTATAACCATACAACCTCTAACAGCCGAGGATTCGGCAAGATCGGAGGCTTTGATGACCTGTTGGTACCAAAGCGGATAATCTTCAGATCTTGTTGGTGAAATCGCATGTTTAGCTTGCTTGGCCATCTTGGGTCCTTATTGAGATTTCGTCGATTCCTACGAGCCTTGCTATAATGAAGTCATTCTTTCAGGTTCTGTAGATAAAGACTCGATTCACATTGGTCGCTGATGATAACCTGAATTAATACCTGGAAAAATAAAAATTTAAATCTCAGCGCTGCAACAATTTGGAAGGTCTATGGCTACATCAATCGCTGCTGACGCGCAACTATACGATGAGGAATTGACGAAAAATCAAAGTGTCGACCTTAACACCCAAGCATTCGGTGGTTTTATCAGGCGAGGGTTTGCTTATCTCATCGATATTTTGATTCTTGACATCTTTATCTTCTTCGAAGATTACGGGGCTATGGCATGGCCTGACTATATCGCCAAAGGTTCCGGTCTTACGATCGCACTAAAAACGGCAATCATTGGCTATGTCATCTTATATTTTCCGCTATTAGAGGGATCACCGGTTAAGGCGACGATCGGCAAGTATTTAATGGGGCTTAAGGTCGTTGACAGTTCAGGGCAACGATTGAGCTGGAAAATGGTGTTCATTCGTTACTACTCAAAAATCTTTTTGGCTATTCTCACTGCTTTCTTCAGTCTCGCTTTGATCCTTTTTAACCATCGAAAGCAAGGTCTTCACGATCTCGTGTGTGGTAGCTACGTTGTCAAGAGGCGTTAGGTCTCTTGATGAAAGATATGAAAAATATTAACCTTTTAGATAGTTGCAAGCTTGCTTAAGGGTAAATTTTGGGATTGATTTTGTTTTTCCTAAAAAAAATTGATTTGAACATTGTATTTTTCTTCATTTTCATTTTTTATTTAGGTTCTCATCGTAACTAGTAAATATCATCGAGTAGGTGTCATCATGGTTGAAAGAGAAGAATCAGTAGAATTGGAACAAGCGGAATGCCTGGAAGGCGGTTGGGACGACGATTACGGCGATAACGACGTAGATGCCCCATTTGACGATTCTGACGAACCGATCAACTCGGACAACTATGGCGGAGGCTGGTCAGGTGATAATAGTGCCTACGATTCGATTGTTGGAATCGATAGCCCAGAGGATGTCGATGACGAAGATGATGACGACGTCGAAGAAGCCCCAAAGGTGGTGGCCGAGAAAGATGATGAAGAAGACGATGAATACGAAAGAGAACCGCGCGAGTACGATGAGGAAGAAGATGACGATGACGGCGAGGATAATGACGACGAAGACAACGACGACGAGCAAGATCGTTACCCTCGTCCGGTAGCGACCTCTGTTGTTGAGCAAAGAAATGCCGACGAAGAAGAGGAAGAAGGTTCATCCTATGACGATGTCTCGGAAGAAGAACCAGAAGACGAAGAGACAGCGGTTATTGAAGAGTCGCAAGAAGATGTCGCCGAAGAACCGTCAGTCGAGGAAGAAGAAGCGACTGTCATTGAAGAATTGCCGCAGCCAGTAGCAGAAGAAAAACCGAAAAAGCCTGCGAAAAAGAAAGTAGCGAAGAAGAAGACAACCAAGAAAAAAACGACCAAGAAAAAGGTTAAGAAAGTAGCGAAGAAGAAAACCGCTAAGAAAAAGTCGACCAAGAAAAAAGCCAAAAAGGCAGCGAAGAAGAAGGCTAAAAAGGTCACCAAGAAAAAAGCCAAAAAGGTAGCGAAGAAGAAGGCTAAAAAGGTCACCAAGAAAAAAGCCAAAAAGGCAGCGAAGAAGAAGGCTAAAAAGGTCACCAAGA
>CAZBDM010000247.1:680-4109 GCA_964490675.1 uncultured Oligoflexales bacterium | reverse complement strand
CTAAAAAGGTCACCAAGAAAAAAGCCAAAAAGGTAGCGAAGAAGAAGGCTAAAAAAGTCGCCAAGAAAAAAGCTAAAAAAGTCGCTAAGAAGAAAAAGACGACGAGTAAGTCTAAAAAGGCGGCAAAAAGTAAAACGTCCAAGAAGAAGGCGGTAGGTAAGAAAAAGGTCACTAAACGCGTTACTAAAAAGAAGACGAAGAAAGTGGCTAAGAAGAAGGCCGCTAAGAAAAAAAAAAGAAGATAGCTTGATCGGCGGCATTGTCAGACGGATTAGGCGAAACCTTAAAAAGTAAGGATCTTAAATCGCCTCGTCTGGTGCCCTTTTCCTTCGGCCCGTTCAATTGATGCTTGAAAATAGAACCTTCGGTGAAAGCCCCGGGTTTCCACTCAAATCATACCATTGGTATGGTTTGCTACGGTTTTAATTGGGACCACCGTTAAACTATTCAGTTGACAAAACTTTCTCCCTAACTATCTGAATTTAATAAAGAAAAGAGAATAGTTAAATCACCCCATCGGCCTTACCGAATGCCTTTTTATTGCAAGGGTTATAAAACTTTCATCGAGGGTGAGCTAATGTTACGTGTCATTTTGCTAAGTTTTGGGGTTATCTCTTTCACAACTTCTTGTGGTACCAACGAGACGAGTTTTTCGGGTACATCGACACGAGAAGCAGCAGTTCCTGCCAGCGATGATGCAAATCCAACTGATGTTACTGCTTCTTCCACTGATAGGGCATCTTCAGATGCGGTGGGTGCGGCAGATAGCGGCAACGAAGCCTCTGACGAGGGCAACGCTTCGATTGACGTAAACACAACTCCACCAGAGCAAAATGGCGAAAAAGAAACCTCGATGGACTTAGAAATCTTAACGGTTGAAGACGAAGCGACATCAGAACTCCCCGATGAGGAGGAGCCACCTGTTGTAAATAATGCACCAACATTTAATAGCACACCCGTAGTTGCCCACACATTTTATTTAAATAATTTTGACGAACTCAGTCTTACGGGAACACTGCGCGACTTCTCTGATGCTCATCCTGACTTCCAGGTTGAAGCAACGGGTCTTGTAAAAGGACTCGTCGCCCCCCAATTGAACGCTAATGGTCGACCTGTTTACGTCGGGGGAGGGGCTGGCAATATCACAAGCGCTGACACCTACAATCAATGGTATAGAGACATTGATGGTATCAACCTTAGTTACGAACACAAAATTACATTAAACAAAGTTGATATGGGCGGTGATCGTCAAATCTTTACTTATAGTAATAACAACTTTTTCCCTCTTGACGATATGGGCTTTGGAAATGAGGGAAGATCGCACAACTATCATTTCACTTACACAATTGAAAGTCAGTTTACTTATCAAGGTGGAGAGACTTTTACTTTTACGGGAGACGATGATGTCTTTGTCTTTATCGACGGTAAACTTGCTGTCGACCTCGGTGGTATCCACGTTGCAGAGAGTGACTCGGTAAACCTCGATGATTTGGGGCTTGAAAAAGGCAAAAATTATAGTTTCCATCTATTCTTTGCAGAAAGACGGACGGTAAACTCGAGTTTCCGTATCGATACGACGATAGCTCTTAAACCAAATCTTCCTTACAAGTACCAGGTGATGGCAATGGATCCAGAAATGGATACGATTACATTCAGCCTCACAAAAGCTCCAGAAGGTATGATGATTGACAAATCGGGTTTAATTACGTGGGAACCTAACGCCGATCAGGCTGGAAGTCATGAAGTTATCGTTACGGCTGACGATGGTAAGGGTAACAAAGTGAATCAAACCTATACCCTGACCATCGAAGCAAAATAAGGATTTACCAGCGACTGTGTCTACCTCCATAGCGCATCTTACACTCGCTCCTATCTTGGCGGTCTCTTGCTCTGTCTAGACACTCAAGGTATTGACGTTGCCTCATTCCTTGACGATATTGACTATTATAACCGTGCGGTGGGGTGTTATGCCGGAAGCCATGTCCTCCACCGTGGTGGTGTCCATCTTGGTGTCTTCGAGAGTGTGGCTGATCAGTCCCGACATTTACAGTGAGGTTAAACTGCGTCACTTGCTCAGCAGTAATGTGACCGGCTCCTCCGTTTTTGTATTGCCTCCCCGAATCAAGCTGCAGGCCCTTAGTAGAATCAACAATTCTATCTTTTGAAGAAGTCAGGTTAAGGACTTCTGGGGATGAGGCTTGAGATAGTTGTGTAACGAGTCTCTCAATTTCAGAAATTCTCTCTGTAAGAGAGTTGATTTGTATGTCTTTAGTGTCGGTTGATGCAAAGGTAGCTTCGGCTATTTTTTCGGCAAGTGGCTCGACTTGCTCTGAAAGCTCTTGATCCAGAGAATCACTGAGTGTGACTTTTCCTGCCAACAGCTCGTCCATTAAAGGCTTGAGGAACTGTTTTGTTGTGCTTTGGCTTTCTTGATTCCTATGTAACTCCAAAAGCGTCAATAAGAAATCATCGGTCAAAGACTGGTTGGGCTCATAAGTGGTGTTTTCGTTGAGATGAAGAGCAATAAGAACCAAAACTCTGAAGCGATGTAAATCGAGTACGACAAGTGATTTAACTTTTGTCTGGTCTTCACTATCAATCGCTTCTTTCATTTGTTCTAGTTCACTTTTTTCTGATTCAAGAATCTCAATCAACCTCGATCTGTCTTCAGCAAATCTCTGCAAAGAAGGGTCAATGACAGCGTCTAGACCCATATAGGGGGTGCTGACGAAATTTGCTGCCGAACCGAATGCAGCAGGAACATTGGATATTGACTTGGTTTGTTCGGCAGTGAAAAAGGACTTATTTTGGCTGTCTTGATGATTGGTTGCTTTACAGCCTGAAAGATTAACCAAGACAAATGATGTCATTAGCCAGACAAATCTCGACATAGTGTCCCCTAGAGTTTAAATCAACTTTTATATTTGAGAATCAATCTATTATATCTGATCTTGGCCGATTGGTTAATCAGCTTTTTGCTTGTCGCCAGTGTCATTCTGCAAAAGGATTTTGCGGAATATTGGGTTCATTTGTTGGAGTTTCTTTTTCAAACCGCGATCCGAAATTTTTTGAAAATAGTCCTTAATATCAACGGATTCTTTAGGGCTTCTATCAAAGTGCGAATTCTCATTGAATAGAATTTGTGACAGAGGCGATGTTTCGATTAGAAATCATTATGGGGTAGTATTGAGCCCCTTTTTTACCACCCATACTTCTTCTCCAACCCGTACCCATCTGCCTTGGTATTGCCAGACGAGTAACTTCTCACCCTTTTGAAAGACAGTCAAAACTTTGAAGCTTGTCCCGGGGCCACCGCGACCATTGAGTCCCGGTGTCTGAACGTAAAGGTGATCACCGATCGCAAAGCCAGCTTTGCCGCTGGCTGTCGGTTTCTGAACGTTTGTATGTGTGGGGTTTGTCATATCTGTT
>CAZBDM010000247.1:0-670 GCA_964490675.1 uncultured Oligoflexales bacterium | reverse complement strand
GGGGTATTATTGACTTGTTGCGCAATGCTTGTTTGCGAGAGCAAGAATATCAAAAAAATCAGTGATATCAATCTCATAAGGTAGTTCTCTTTGTCGTGCCTGTTGTATTTATGGTAACAAACCTGTGTCTATTTTAAACCAAACGACGGGTTTTTTGGTGGATATTCGCTCTTTTGCACAACAAATTTTGTTTTCCCCACATCTAAGTGACAAGCTTTTTGTACCTAGTGACGGTTTTTGCGATGACAATAGGCTCTTCAACAAAGACCTTCCCGCTTTGCCTGAGCGCAGCTCGTCAATGTGCTTTAGTCACGAAATGACAAAGAAGAAGAATGCTTTTCCGCGTTTAAAGGAGAACAGTACAGCTGCCAGTAAGGCATATATTTTACATCATTTTGCAAATCATGAACTCCTCGCTTTAGAGCTCATGGCGCTTGCACTTCTCAAGTTCCCGGAGGCCCCGAGTTCCTTTCGAAGAGGCATTGTTGAAACCATCATCGAAGAACAAAGTCATATGCGCCTTTACATATCGAGGATGCAGGACTACGGATTTGAGTTTGGCGATTTTCCCGTAAATGGTTTTTTTTGGCAACATCTTAAGGAAATGAAGACACCTTATGATTACGTCACATCGATGAGCATGACCTTTGAGCAAGCGAATCTTGATTAT
>CAZBDM010000246.1:0-6604 GCA_964490675.1 uncultured Oligoflexales bacterium | reverse complement strand
CTTTGTCTCTCTGCTTCAAGGCGACGTAAGTTCGTAAAAGCTTCGTCAATTTCTTCTTTTGATTTTTTAACGATGGTATCTCCAGTCTTTGCTGGAGCTAGTTGTGATTGCGCAGCTTTTATTTGATCATCAATTTTTTTCAGTTCCGAAAATGAGTCCTTGATGGCTTGGTAACGAAACTCTGTGACCAGTTGGTATAGCTTGGACTCATTTTCGGCGACTTCTTGCAGTGAACGAACACGCATGCCACCAATATTGATGAGGGCTTTTTCGATCTTAAAATTTGAACTTATCAGTCCGAGCGGATCTTTCGGTGGAGGAAGGGGGGGGGAAGCCTTCATCGTAAGCTTGATCTGAGCCTCTAAAAAAATCGAAGCTTAGTTTGGTCAATTGACCTGTTGAGTCACTGGGGCGGTCAATAGCGACAATATAGGTCGATGACGTGTCGTCACCATTGTCGTTGGTTCCTTTTTTCGGTTTGCCAGCCCATGTTGCACAGCCGACAAGTATGCTTAGACTAAGAATCTTTATGCACAGATAAGTTTTAACCTTCGTCTTCATTCTTCTATCCCATTCTTCCCATTTTTTTAGTTAACGGTAGCAACTGAAAATTAGCTTGGTAGAGTCTCTTTTCCGAATCTGTTGGGTCTTCTTCTTCCATGCGAAAGATCTTGTAGAATGCGTCGTATAGGATCTTTTCAGCTCTTGAAAACTGTTTTTCACTGAGTCTTATTGTCAATGCGTTGATATCAAATTCTTCTTCGTCAAGTTGAGCGAGCAGATTTGATGTGAGTGATAGGATTTCTTGATGATACCGAAGCATGGCAAGGTCATCGACCTGGTCATCGGGTGTGATGTTTTCACCGCTTGTTTGATAGCTTTTTGTCATTTTATTGTGTTTTATAAGACCGAGATCTAATAAAAGTCTTAAAGTTTCTTCTGCTTCGTTAGGAAGAACGCGGTCGTTGAGATTTTGACAGATCCACTGAGCATCATTTTTAAAGTACTTAAGACCAACCATTTCTCTAATGACAGGGTGATACCAACGTGAAAAATACTTTAAATTACGTTTTAGTTCAGGGTCATCAAGGGAGCGGTCGCGAAGGTTGATGAGCTTATCAAGGAGTTCATCCTTGTTTTTGCCTTTGCGGCAGTTATTGTATTCAACCAGTGTTTCAAAGTACTGCCTTTCGATTGACTTTAATCCTAATGCTTCTATGATTTTCTGGCGGCTTTGAGGGCCTAATTTTTTTCGACCTGTGATGATCACCCAGCTTGAATTGTTTGATCCAAGACCGAGATCGTCTGAGAGTTTTTTGTGAGAATAAGACCTCTGGCGTGATTTCATTTGTAAGTATATTTGATTGAGATATTCACGATAGGAGATAAAACTCATCACGTTGATGGATGGCCTAATGCTTTCAATAGAAGTGTTTTTGTCTGGCATATCGTAAACTACTCTCTCGTTTTATTTATTATCTATCGGTATTTTATCACTAAAATTTTAGAACAATTATTTTCTTAATAAAAACAATAGGATAAATTCTTTTTTTTGAGGTCTCGGTAAAAAAATAGCTATACGCTAAAAATGAAAAAATGAGATTAAACCCATTAATTGTAGGTTTATCCAATCATCTCCAAAAAATATCCCCCAAAATATATTGCTAAAATTTTTCTATAATTAAAATTTTTAGATATAACTATCCGTAAATAAGGTAGAAAATAATATTGCTAAATTTTTTATATTTTCCGCCGATAAAGCTCACATCTTGAGAATGCAAAATAATTTTATAGAGGAATGAAAGATGTTGAAGGTGTTGGTATTAAATCATGTATTGTTGGTTTCAATGGTAATGGGGTTAGTTTCGTGTGGCGTTGACAAAGACAACAGAAGATCATTTGTTGAAGGGGAAGCACCTAATCAAGAGGAAATGACTCTTGAAGAGACTTCACAAAATGTTGAAGAAGATAAGCTTGTTGAAATGGCATCAAAAGACGATGCTGCTCCCGGATTTTCTGCTCCTAGCCAAGATGAAGCTGCAGAGGGTTCAAGTTTAGAGCTTATTCAAGGAGGCTGGGGACCAAATAATCGTGCCTGTGTCATTCACATGTATTTTCCTATTGGTGATAAGTGGGTACCAGCTTTTGGGTGTCCTAAGCAGGCAGGTACAAAATTTGGCAACACGACAATCCACTCAGCCCTTCTTTACGATCAGATGATCGTAAATAAATGGGTCGGATTCTACGACAACATGAAGGGTTATGCTTCTCAAATGGTGTGTTCATTTCGTGCAAGAGACTGGGCGAACTTCTGCTTTAATCGCAACGATATCCTTGCTCACGCAACCTACTTTATGACTTCACCGAAAGGTATGAAAAGGCTTTCTAATCAGTACTACTTAAAATCAAACAATAGTTTCTCTGCTGTGACCCCGTAGTGTATGTATCCGATTTTCTTGTGCCTACCGACATCCCTTGTGCTCAAATGGATTTGGGTACTGGAGAGTCCTCAGTTTTCTCCAGGAAGAGTGAATTTCAAACACTTATGCTCGATCCACTTCGAGCTCAATTCACCAAGCCTTAATGAGGGCATTAGGTCGTCTTGTCGCCCACTTAATTTCGCCAGATGTTTCCGCATTGGCAGGTTCGGTCACCCATGTTTCGAGAGACTTGGGAACGTCGCGAATCGTGTAATGATATTGACCGGCGGGTAGCCTTAGAATTTTTGACCGTCCATTGGAGACAATAAACTCTGTTTCACCTGTGATGCCGTCGACCATATAAGTGAGTGCATGGTTTTTTTCCTGTTCATCGCTTTCTTTCGAAGGGGAGCAGCCTTGGTGATTGCTAAATTGTGTCAGTCCAAGCTGGCGGGCAATTTTTAGATTGGTTTGAAGGCCGTCAAAGAGCGGATGCCAACAACTTGCTTTTTTGTCTTTCTGTCCACCTGCAAGTTCGATGGTGAGGTCTTCGATCGCTTCTTTCATCCCAGCTGGTGCGTCTTTACTAGGCGTGAGGCTGACCCATAAGTCTTTAGAAGGTGCCTGATCACGCGGGATCTTGACTTGCAGGACACCGACACGGCTCGATTTTTCCGCAATTGTATAAAGAAACTGCAGCTCCTGCAGTGATTTTTTCAGTCCCACTTTTGCTGTGATGAGTCTCTTGTCAATGTTTTCGCCCGCACAGACTTTATGCCGCCAGGTTTGACTGGTAAAGACAACTGGTAACTCTACATCAAGAGAACGATCAAAGATCTTGCAAAGGCGATCGATAGACTGGTCGGCCTCTTCTTCCGCAAGTGCGTAGGCGAACTGTTTGGTGACTGTCATTCTTCTCGTTAGAATGTAGGGCTGCCGGCTCCATTTCTTGATCATATTAGCCTTCAATTGGGCGAGCTCTTTGATTGCTTGATCACTCGATAGGGAAGGCAGAGAACACTGCCAGCTACTTTCTTCGTCTAAGCTTAACTGACAATCGGGAGAAACGGTGGCAATAAAATCTTGCAGGTCTTTTCTGAAAGGGTCTTCAGTTGAAAGCAGATGAGTGGGGGTGGCTTTTTCAACACTTTGACAAATAGCCGCAAGATGTTCACTAGTGAGTAAGCCGGGGTGATTGATTTGAAACTGCGAGTGGTGGGCGGCGATCGTCCAGGGTGTGAGATCTTGCTGCGGTTTAAGAGATCTTGTGGCAATGATTTCTGTTCGGCCAACTTCTGAAGACAGCGGGATCGTCATCTTCAGAGAGCGATCTTCACCTTTTTTACAGAAGCTCGTTTCTAAGCGAACCAAGGGTACTGATTTGATAAAAGAAGTTGGGTGGTAAAGGGTAATTTCTGCAAGAGGATCTTCTTTTTTCTCGATGAGTTTTCGAGTTGCTGATTGTGTTTCTTCTACTTCAGATGGTTTCAGAGCGTCGTCGCTCTTCAAAGCGCAACCAACCGTCATCAATAAGATAAGAGACTTAGATAAATGAAGAGAGCGCAAAGATTTTTCAGAAAATAGTGATTTCTTGAACCGCGAGGTCAATTGTTTCATGGAAGCCACCTAAAGCTGGGTCAACTGCTTCGAGAGACCAAGAAAGTGGTTGGCACAACTTGAGGACGTAACGACTCACTTCCTTGCCTTCATCTGTGCGCATGACAAGGTGGATGTCGTGAAGTCCGTCGTTCGAGTGTTGGTTTTCTTTTGCCCACAGGTACAGCGAAGGATCGGTGACAAAATCTCTGTTAAGAGTGACTCTTACAAATCCTTTGTCGCTCGGGGAAGCCTTTGGAGTGATGTCTTTCAGGCTTTTTATTTCGTCGAATGTACCGTAAGTGCCGCCGTTGATTTCAACGTAAGTAGTGATCGTTTCCGGGTTTAAGCCGGCTGTGACCACCTTACCAACACCAATACTGACCAACATCAAGAGTAGGCCAGCAAGGACACTTATCTTTGTGTTCCTGCCCAACCGGGAAGCTTGCTTTTTAAGTTCCAGCGGCTGCAACTTTTATACCTTCTTTCTTAAATCTGCTTAATTAAAGGTTATCACATGGAAACTCATAAATCCAAGCATCGTTAATACAAATTAATAGAAAAACTTTGCCTAGTTTGAAATCTTCTCTCATTTTCGCCTCGGACAGCTCCTTAAGGGACTTTAATGACAGCTTCGATTTCTACTTTCGCATCGAGCGGTAAGCGGGCAACTTCAACTGTGCTTCGAGCGGGAAAAGGTTCCACGAAAAACTCTCCGTAGATCTCGTTGACGATTTTAAAATCATTCATATCATTTAAAAAAATAGTGGTTTTAATGATGTCATTTAATGATGCGCCGCAAGCCTCAGCGACCTGTTGCAGGTTCTTCAGAACCTGTTTTGTTTGTTCCGCAACACTATCTGAAATCATCGTGCCTGTCTCAGCAATGAGTCCAATCTGACCGGAGGTGTAAACGATTTCGCCAAATTGTACAGCTTGTGAATAGGGCCCAATGGCGGCAGGAGCTTTGCTTGTGGCGACTTGCTTTCTTTCCATACAACGATCTCTCTTATAAAAAAGAAAATTTGTTCGATTCTGTTGTACCGAATCTTTTAGGAAATTCGAAGCATCTTATGAAAATTTAAATTTAGTTTTGAGGTTGATTGATAAATTGACGCAATTGATCTTTAATTTCGGCAGGAAACCCTGGTTGTAGAACTGCCTTTTTTGCATGTTCAACAAAGGTTTCATGTTGATCCATAGCGAGCTGAGCCTGCAACTTGTGGAGCGTCAACTGCCAAGGTAAATCCTGACTGGTAAGGCTTTCCGCTTGCCAGACGATGGCTGGAATCTTGTCATATTGTTCTGATTGACCGAGAGCTCCGGTGTACTCGATGAGAAAATCATGCGATCGTTCGCCACTATTGTAAATGCCTTCAAGGATGATGGCTTTGGTATTTTGGTTGTAATCTTCTTGCATCTCGGCGGCCAAAGAAAGTCCTGCCCAGGAATTTCTTTCTTTTGCGAGGGTCAGGATTTTACGCGCAGCCTCGCTATCGAACTCACAAGTGTTGCTTAATAGTTGAGCATAAAGATACCAAAGATTGTGGTGGTTGTTATCTGCATCAAAACCAGCTTCAAGCCAAGATTTCGCCTCTTCAAAACGCCCCTCTGCCATCAATATTTGAGCAAGGTTAGCGTAAGATGCCGGTTCTTCAGGGCTGACTTTTTGTGCAGTGGCAAAGCAGTTAATCGCCCTTTGTGATTCACCAACAAGCATGGCTGCAATGCCTTCCGCACGTAACCCCCGAAAGTCAAAGCGGTTCCAGAGGTGATCAAAAGTATCAGCGCACTTTAAAACCAGAAGAGGTAAGTCCATCGAAACCAGCTCGTCCATGATGTCGATGAGCATGTCTTCGTTGTCGATAGGCTTTTCGTTCATGTGCGTGAGTACTTTTTCACTAAAAGCCTCTCGGAGGTCAGCTGGTATGTCTTTGGCCTGATCGCCTCTATATTGAGAGTGAGAAACCTCGAGCCACTCTTTGACCTTTGGCCCCATCGGGTAAGATTTCCATTGACCGTTGTCGAATTGACTCATCGTTTACCTCTGCGGATCCAGTGATAATTGTTGTACTCTAATATGGAGATCTCTCAGCGACTCGGTCGGAACAGGGCTTGGAGCTCCTGTCATGAGGCAAGTTGCTTTTTGCGTCTTAGGGAAGACAATCACATCCCTGATCGCATCGCTACCCGTAAAGATCATTGCTAAACGATCGAGACCAAAAGCCATGCCGCCATGAGGAGGGGCGCCGTATCGCAGCGCTTCGAGAAGAAAGCCGAACTTAGCATGCGCTTCTTCTTCTGTCAGGCCGATGGTCTGAAAGACTTTTTTCTGGATGTCAGGGTTATGAATTCTAATGGATCCACCGGCAACTTCGTGGCCATTACAGACGAGGTCGTAGGCCTCGGCGCGGACCTTTTCGGGAGCACTATCGATAAGAGGGATGTCCTCATTTTTGGGTTTGGTGAAGGGGTGGTGACGGGCAACCCAGCGGCCGCTGTCGTAATCTTTTTCAAGCAATGGAAAATCAGTAACCCATAAGAATTTGATTTCTTTGGGGTCATAAAGCTCGAGTTGTGCACCAAGG
>CAZBDM010000245.1:0-6608 GCA_964490675.1 uncultured Oligoflexales bacterium | reverse complement strand
AAGGGACTGGTAATGCACGCCAAGGTAGTTCTCGCTCACCGTTAATGCCAGGTGGTGCGACGGTTCACGGTCCTCAGCCGAGAAGTTACCGTCAAGGGATCAACAAGAAAGTCAAGCAGCTCGCTTTAAAAGTCGCCTTAAGCGAGAAATGCCGTCACAAAAAATTATTCGTCGTCGATGATTTAGCAATCTCGAAATATAACACCAAGCAGGTCACGACGACAATTGTCGCCATCGATAAGGATAGTAAGACGACTCTTTTGTCGGACGAAAGAAGAGACGATTTTCTTTACAAGTCGGCTAGGAACATTCATGGTGCTACGTCGATGACTCCGGCTGAGCTTAATGCAGAGCACGTTTTACGTTATGAGTCTTTAATTTTAACTGAAACAGCGCTTAATGCGCTCAAACAAAGATTTGAAGGGAAAAGCGAATGAATCCTTATCAAGTCCTCATAAGACCTCTTATTTCAGAGAAAAGTAATGAAATGCGAGAAGCAGACGGTAAATACTGCTTTCTCGTTAACCGAAAAGCCTCGAAGATCGATGTGAAAAAAGCAGTGGAAGTTCTCTTTGACGTAAAAGTCAAAAATGTAAATACTGCGATTCTGCGAGGTAAAATGAAAAGAAGAGGAATG
This sequence comes from uncultured Oligoflexales bacterium, assembly GCA_964490675.1. Lineage (GTDB taxonomy): Bacteria > Bdellovibrionota_B > Oligoflexia > Oligoflexales > JAWKNZ01 > CAZBDM01. Next base: position 5,971 of record CAZBDM010000245.1, on the reverse strand, counting down.
AATATCGCTCTGACGGCTAAGACGAAAAGAGCGGTTGTTTCACTAGCTGAAGGCCAAAAATTGCCTCTATTTGAAGATCAATAGCGGTAACGAAAGGTTAGGAAAATTTTATGGGTATCAAGATTTACAAAGGAACGTCACCGGGCCGTAGAGGCATGGCTGTTATAGATTACAGTGTGCTCGACAAAGTAGAGCCGATGAAATCTGCGACTTACTCCCTAAAAAAGACCGCTGGGCGCAATAACGCTGGTCGTATTACAGTCCGTCATCGCGGCGGCGGGAACCGAAGACTTTACCGAGTGGTTGATTTTAAAAGAGACAAGCGTGACGTTGTCGGCAAAGTTGAATATATCGAATATGATCCTAACAGAACTGCGTTTATTGCTCGCATCCTCTACAAAGATGGTGAGCGTAGATACATTCTTTGTCCTGAAGGTCTCAAAAAAGGATCTGAGATTTTAGCTTCTGAAAGAACAGACGTTAAGCCTGGAAATACTATGAAGCTGTCAAACATTCCGTTCGGGACGATGATCCATAATGTCGAGATGAAACCTGGCAAGGGTGGCCAGATGGCGAGATCTGCAGGTGCTTACTGCCAATTAGCCGGGCGTACTGAGGGTTACGCTCAGCTACGAATGCCTTCGGGCGAACTACGCACAGTGCCTGAAGATTGCGTGGCAACAATTGGAGTCGTCAGTAACGTTGATCACAGTAATAGAAAGATTGGTAAGGCCGGTAAGAAAAGACACCTTGGAATTAGACCGACCGTTCGTGGTGTTGCCATGAACCCCGTGGATCACCCGCACGGTGGCGGTGAAGGTAGAACTTCCGGTGGTAGGCACCCGGTGACACCGTGGGCTATGCCAACGAAAGGTCATAAAACGAGACATAATAAGCGAACCGATCGCTACATCATTCGCCGACGTAAGAAGAAATAGGAGGTATCGGTGGCGCGTTCTATTAAAAAGGGCCCTTTTGTTGATGATTATCTTCTCAAAAAGGCTGAAGCAGCAAAAAAAGATAAGAAGCCTATAAAAACTTGGAGCAGAAGATCAACGATTGTTCCAGATTTCGTAGGGTTAACCTTTGCTGTGCATAACGGAAAGCAGCATGTCCCAGTCTTCGTCACTGAGAACATGGTTGGCCATAAATTGGGTGAATTTGCTCCGACTCGTAATTACTACGGTCACGGTGCAGATAAAAAAGGCAAGAAGTAAGGATCGAGGAATTTAACATGGCTGATGTTTATCAAGCTAAATTAAAAGGCTGTCGTATTACCGCTCGTAAGGCAAGGCTGGTGACAAATCTTGTTGTCGGTAAACCCGTGCAAGAGGCGCTCGACATCCTAAAGTTTACTAACAAAAAAGCTGCTCCCGTCGTCGCAAAGCTGATTTCGTCAGCAATGTCTAATGCGACAAGTAAAGCAACAGTTGATGTGGATCAATTGATTATTTCGGAAGCCTTTTGTGATGAGGGTGTGACGTGGAAACGATTTCTGCCAAGGGCTCAGGGTCGTGCAACACCAATTCGCAAGAGAACTTCTCATATTACCGTAAAACTTAAAGAACTGTGAGCATAAGGAAGAGATTCTGTGGGTCAGAAAGTTAATCCAATTGGAATGCGGCTAGGGATCACGAGAACGTGGTCTTGTCGCTGGTATGCAAGGCACAACTACAGCGAGCTTCTTCAGGAAGATATGAGAATCAGGAAATATATCGAAAAGAAGTTCGAGTCGGCTAGCGTGGCACGTGTCGAAATTGAAAGAGCTGCAAAGAACTTGAGAGTGAACATCTACAGCAGCCGCCCAGGGATCATTATTGGAAAAAAAGGCGCAGGTGCCGAGGCTCTGAGAGATGAATTGCTTAAGTTTTGTAAAATAAAATCTGCAGAACCTGCTCTTAATGTTTACGAAATTAAGAAGCCTGATCTTGAAGCGGTTCTTGTGGCAGACGGCATCAAGCAAAAACTCGAACGTCGAGTGCCATTTCGTCGCGCGATGAAAACTGCTATTGCTGCGGCGATCAAAGCTGGAGCGAAGGGTATAAAAGTACAGTGCTCTGGGCGTTTAGGTGGAGCCGACATGTCGAGAACCGAGCGCTATCATGAAGGCCGCGTCCCCCTCCACACTCTGCGTGCGGACGTGGATTACGGAACAGCAGAAGCTCTAACAACATACGGCATTACTGGTATTAAGGTTTGGATTTTCCGTGGGGAAATCCTCGATAAACTTCAATAAGTTAGTTTTTGTGAGGTTGGGGAATGTTATCACCCAAAAAGATGAAATTTAGAAAGCGCTTTAAAGGCCGCAACCGTGGACAAGCCAAAGGGGGCACTCATCTTACTTTTGGTGAGTATGGAATCATGGCTGTAGAGCGTGGGCAGATATCAGCGCGTCAGATTGAAGCTGCGCGTATTGCAATGACTAGAAGAGCTAAGCGGGGTGGCAAGGTTTGGATCAAGATTTTCCCAGACATGCCTGTTACAAAAAAACCCGCTGAGGTTCGTATGGGTAAGGGTAAAGGGTCAGTTGACCGCTATGTCGCTAAAATTAAGCCAGGTCGCATTCTTTACGAAATGGGTGGCATTGAGGCTGAGGTAGCAATCGAAGCGCTGCAATTAGCAGCGGCTAAGCTCCCGGTAAAAACAAAATTGATCGTTAAAGACGAAGATCCTTGGAGTTAAATGATGGCAACAGATTTTGAAAAACTTTCCATAGGAGAAATCCGTAACTTCAGCTCTGATCAGTTGAAAGAAACGGAGAACGAAATCCGTAGAGAGATTGCCATGATCAACATGGACGTTTACTCGAACCGTAGCCAGTATACAGGAAAGTTAAGAGGATTGAGAAGAAACCTTGCACGAGTGTTGACCGTTGGAAACGAAGCGAAGAGTGCAAAGACTAATTAAGGAATAAAGACGTGAGTGAAGGAATTGATTCTAAAGTAAAACACTCCATCCGTTGTCTAGTCACTAGCGACAAAATGGATAAGACTCGTGTCGCCACTGTCGAGCGAAAAGTTAGAGAGGCGCGGACTGGGAAGTTTATCAAAAGAACGACAAAGCTGATGTTTCACGACGAAAAGAACATTTCTAAAATTGGTGATGAAGTATTAGTTGTTTCTTCAAAGCCTATCAGTGCCAGAAAAAAATTCAAGCTCGTAACCGTTATTGGTAAGAATAGCTAGTTTAGCTTTTTAAATGGGATAGACATCATGATTCAAATGGAAACCATTTTACAGAGCGGAGACAATTCCGGAGCAAGGCGCCTAAAGTGCATCAAAGTCTTGGGTGGAAGTAAAAAAACATTTGCTGGAATTGGCGATGTTATTGTTGTCTCGGTTAAAGAAGCGCTTCCAAACAGTCGCGTCAAAAAGGGTGCAAAATATAAGGCAGTGGTAGTAAGAACGAAAAAACCTATCAGTCGTCCTGATGGATCAGTCATCCGTTTCGATGAAAATGCAGCGGTTTTGATTAAGCAAACCGATAAGGAACCGATCGGGACAAGGATTTTCGGACCGGTAGCAAGAGAAGTTAGAAACCTAGGCTTTTTAAGGATTGCCTCTTTAGCACCAGAAGTGCTTTAAGACGTCATTTGGAGAATAGTTGTGACAACAAAGTATACACCAAGACTTGCAACTCAGTACGAAAAGATTTTTGGCGAGCTCAAAAAGGAGCTTTCCATCGAGAATAGTATGCAAGTTCCGAAACTTGAAAAGATCGTCGTCAATATCGGTCAAGGAGTTGCAGTCCAGAATATTAAAATTCTTGAAGCAGCCATTAAGGACTTGGAAGCGATTACTGGTCAAAAACCGATCATGACTCGAGCAAAGAAAAGTATTGCTGGTTTTAAGTTGAGGGAAGGCATGCCGATCGGCTGCAGTGTAACTCTGAGAAGACAAAGAATGTATGAATTCCTCGATAGATTGATAAATATTTCAATCCCGAGAATTAGGGATTTTAGGGGATATTCTCCGAAGGCTTTTGATGGCCGAGGAAACTATTCGATGGGTATTAAAGAACAAATCGTTTTCCCTGAGATTGACTACGATAAAGTAGACCGAGTGAGGGGTGTTGGGATCACTATTTGTACATCTGCGAAAACAGATACACATGCTAAAGCATTACTAGATAAATTTAATTTTCCTTTTAAGAAGTAAGAATTAGGAGATTACATGGCAAAGAAGTCTCTTATTGCCAAAGCGAAAAGAAAACCAAAGTTCTCAACTCGAGGATACACAAGATGTAACCGCTGTGGTCGCCCTAAAGCGGTTTATAGAAAGTTTGGTATCTGTAGAATTTGTTTCCGAGAAATGGCACTAAACGGTCTCTTGCCCGGCGTAACAAAAGCGTCTTGGTAGAAAGATTTGGAGTTAAGTTGAATGAATATTACCGATCCAATAGCAGATTTATTGACACGCATCCGTAACGGTCAGAAGGCTGGGCATGATGTGGTCGTGGTTCCTGCGTCAAAAATGAAGATTGCAGTAACCCATCTCCTTCACCAAGAAGGATTTGTTCGTGCTTATAAGTGTATCCGCGATAAAAAGCAGGGAGTGATAAAAATTGCTCTCAAATACGACGACAGCGGAAAAGGTATTATTAGAAATATTCAAAGAATCAGTAAGCCTGGTCTAAGACGTTATGTTGGAGCTTCTGATATTCCATATATCAAAAATGGTTTTGGTGTGGCCGTGTTATCGACTTCACAGGGAATTATGACTTGTCGTGAAGCACGCAAGCGTCACGTAGGTGGCGAAGTTTTGTGTTCGATCTTCTAAAAAAGGTAGCGATCAATGTCTCGAATTGGAAAGAAACCTATCCCAGTACCAAAAGGGGTAGAGGTAAAATTGGATGGATCCAAGGTTCACGTCAAGGGCCCAAAAGGAGCTCTTGAGAGAAGTGTTCACGCATCCATGAAACTAGAAATGAAGGATGATCATATCCGAGTCATTCCGGTGGAAGAGGGTAAAGAGTTTACGAAGTTTCAAGGTTTGATGAGAAGTCTTGTAAACAACATGGTTGTAGGCGTCTCTCAAGGTTTCTCCAAAAACCTGAAGTTGATTGGTGTCGGGTACCGGGCTGCCATTCAAGGGAAAGATCTTCAGCTCTCACTTGGCTACAGCCACCCAGTGGTGTTCCCTATTCCAGAGGGATTAGATATTAAAGTCGACAAACAAACTATTGTAATTGTATCGGGTGCTGACAAAGAGAAAGTAGGTCAAGCTGCAGCTGATATTCGCTCCTTCAGAAAGCCGGAACCATACCACGGTAAGGGCGTTAGATACGAAGACGAAGTGATTATCACTAAGGTAGGTAAATCAGCAGGTAAGAAATAATTCATTCACTAGGTTGAGAAAATGAGTAAATCAAATAGCAACTACCTTTTAAAATTAAGGCGTAAACGCCGCATTCGTAAGAAAATCAGCGGAACTGGTGAAAGGCCGCGTCTTTCAGTGTTTAGGTCTGCAAGGCACGTTTACGCCCAAGTCATCGACGATATTGCAGGCAAAACGATCGTTGGCATCAGTAGTTTTGAAAAGGGGAACCACAAATCAGCTAACACTGATGTTTGCTTCGAGTTGGGAAAAGTTTTAGCTGAAAGGTGCAAAGAGAAGAACGTTTCAAGGATAGTTTTCGATAAAAACGGTAACCAGTACCACGGTCGCATCAAGGCTCTCGCTGACGGCGCACGCGAAGGTGGTCTTGAGTTTTAGATCTTTAGGAGATTGGTTTTGACGATTGCCAAAGAAAAAGATGGTGAAGGATTCCAGGATAGGGTTGTAGCGATTGCCCGTGTAGCGAAGGTTGTCAAAGGTGGACGCCGCTTCAGCTTTAGTGCACTAGTCGTCGTGGGTGACGGTAAAAACCAAGTTGGGTTCGGTGTGGGGAAAGCTGGCGAGGTACCTGATGCAATCAGAAAGGCTTCAGAGCAAGCTAAGAAGAATCTTCTCACTGTTCCTCATTTAGATGG
>CAZBDM010000244.1:0-6610 GCA_964490675.1 uncultured Oligoflexales bacterium | reverse complement strand
GCTGCCAGCAAGCTCAAGCCAGTCGATCAAAGAAAACTGGACGTTGACCAATAAACTAGATTCTCTCGACGAAACCGATCCTGACAAAATGTTACTAGTCACTCTTTTTGGAAAAAGAAAGAGCCTAACGCATGCTACCCTGAAGAAAAAAGTTAAGTCTCTCATTGCCGAAAAAAAGCTCCCAGATGACTTCGATTTAAAGTCTCTGGAAAAAAGAAAGCTTCTGTGCTTGTCAAGAGGTAAGAAGGTTAGCGCCCGCAAGAGTAAAGCCCCCGATCAAGAGCATGACAAAAAAGATGTCGCACTAAAAAAGAAGCATCCACTAACCATTCTGCAAAAAGCCGCGTTTGACTACATTGTCGAAGAAGGTTTGGAGGCTCAGCCTCAAGCCAGAAAGCCTTTTTTACTGCACGGCGTCACAGGCTCAGGTAAAACTGAAGTCTATCTGCATCTTATTGAACACGCGCTCAAAAACGGTGATTCAAGTAGTCAAGTTCTGGTCATGGTTCCAGAGATTTCACTCACCCCGCAAATGACTTCCGTTTTTGAGCAACGTTTCCCAGGTCTCGTCTCCGTTGTCCACTCTGCTATGACTGATACGTCACGATGGCAACAGTTAGAAAAAATCAGAAAAGCAGAAACAAAGATTCTCATTGGCCCGAGAAGCGCCATCTTTGGACCCTTTCAAAACTTAGATCTTATTCTTATCGACGAAGAGCACGACAGCAGTTACAAACAGTCTTCAGGTCTTCTTTACAATGGAAGAGATGTTGGTATTGTGCGCGCTAAATTGGAAGACGCGGTCATTGTTTTGGGTTCAGCGACACCGTCTCTTGAATCTTTCCACAATGCTAAGAGTGGTAGGTTCCATCTCGTCGAAATGCATGAACGTGTCTCTGGGCGACCTCTTCCCGAGGTTGAAATCATTCCTTCAGAATCGTTAAGCAAAACAGGCGTCGCCGTTGTTGACAACGACAATCAAGTGAGAGCCCCCTTTATATCGGAAGAAACAACCCCGATCGCTCCGAAAATCCTTGATGCTTTAAGAGACAATCTGAGCCGCGATCAACAGTCGATCGTTCTCGTCAATCGGCGGGGGTATGCTTTTTATCTGTTTGACGTCGTCGAGAAAAAACCTCTTTTATGTCCCCACTGCTCCATTTCGATGACTTTGCACTCAAAATCGACGGTGCTGCATTGCCACTACTGTGAATACTCAACCAATCTTCAAGCGGCTGTCCTTGAAAACCCTGGATCAAAATTTGTAGCGGTGGGATACGGTAGCCAAAAAGTTGAAGATCACCTCAAACACTTTTTAAAAAACGCAGCAATCACTCGGCTTGACTCGGATGTCGTCTCTGACCGCGAAATGCTCCCGAAAATTTTGAAGTCATTTCGTGAAAAAGAAATAGATATCCTGGTCGGCACGCAAATCTTGGCAAAGGGGCACGACTTTCCGAACGTAACGCTTACAGTTATCCTCGATGCCGACCAACTACTCAACCTTCCCGATATGAGAGCAGGCGAAAGAACCTTCCAGCTCATCGTTCAGGCGGCCGGCCGATCGGGAAGAGCCGAACTTGCGGGTAAGGTCATGGTACAAAGCAGTCGGGCCGACCACCCTATAGTAAGAGCAGGCCTAAATCATGATTACCACAGCTTTGCAGAGAGAGAGTTGCAATTCCGTAAAGACCACGCATACCCACCCTTTGCAAAAATGGCATCCATTGAATTTAACAGTGAAAATCGCAAGAAATTGGAACAGTTTTCAGACCACATAGACAGCTGGATTGACCATTGGTCGCAAAAACGCCCTGAGATCTTCACAGGGGTAAAAATTTCAGGTCCGCTTACCCCAATGATCGAGGTCATTAGAGGACGACACCGGCGATCGCTGCTCTTCACTGCTGAGACCCATTCAGCTCTTGAAGCGGTGCTGAAAGGTTTTTGGCATGATTTCCAATCACCTCCTGCTGAAATTCGAATCAAATTGGACCGCGATCCACAAAGTATGCTTTGAACAGGCGGCTGCATTGCTTGTAAGATTTTGCTATCCTAAAAAGAGTATTTTTGTCTCCTTTGCTTGCGCGCAAAATAGACAGTTCCCACTTTCGGGACGGATTAACTGGGAGTAGCAGATGAAATCGAAAATTTCTGAAATGATTCACAATGCAGGTCTTGAAATAGGTCAAAGTTTCGTCAACGAGCTTCGCCATCAAAAGCTCCTTGAGTCTAGAAAGATCTTCATGTCAGAAGGAGTCAATTCTGATGTCGCAAGAAGAGTCGTCAGTGACCTTCTCATTCTTGACAGTCATTCCGACGAGCCCATTACACTTTTCGTCAACAGCCCAGGCGGTGAAGTGAATAGCGGCTTTGCAATTTTTGACACGATTAGACTAATCAAATCAACAGTCAAAATTGTTAACGCAGGTCTTTGTGCAAGTATCGCAACGATTATCAACGTCGCAGCAAAGAAAGAGAATCGCTACTCTCTGCCGAACACCCGTTTTCTTATTCATCAGCCACTGATAATGGGGCAGGTATACGGCCAAGCTAGTGATCTCGAAATTACCGCCAAGCAGATCCTTCTCACTCGTGAGAAAATCAACAAGATTCTTGCTGAGGAATGTGGCCAATCAATTGACCGCGTCTCTGAAGACACCGTTCGCGATTATTGGATGAATGCACATGAAGCCAAAGAGTACGGTCTTATCACAAATATCATAGAGCACATCAAAGATATCTCTTAAATTCAATCCTGATATCAAAGAAGCAAGGATGGCGACAGGTTTGCCATCCTTTTCATTATTATCTCACTGACAACTAAGATCACTTGGAAAATCAACTTCCTCAAGCTCACTAGAAGAGCGAATACCAACAGCTTTCATTCGATCAAGAACCGGCTGTTGACTATCGCCTTGCAGGCTACTACCACCGAGAGGGCCAACAAAACAAAATCCTAGCTTGTCGCCCGCCTTCCATAAACTTTCGCTATCCTCTTCAAACATAAATCCATCACAAAAAGGGTTTAAACGATTATAGATAAGATTGTCTCCTTGACCAGCCTTGTCGAATGTGAAGCTATTATAGATATCAGCTTTAAACACGCTTGGCACAGGCAGAGCTGAATAGCGATCGATAACTGATTTAGCCTGGTACATCTGACCATCCTTTGTCGTCAATTTTGTACTATTGGAAAACCTTTGATCATCTATCTTCCCTTCCGCCATAAATAGATAACTTGCCGCGAGCCCATTCTTCTCAACAGTCAATTCAACTGGTGCACCTTCGACATTCGTCTGCGTCTTACCAGATCTCGTCGCGTAAATCTTATTCTGCTCTGAGCTCCACTTTAAAAGAAAGAAAGGTTTTTCATTGCGACAAAAGACGACCTGATAGTCATATTCTTTGTCTTCAATCTCAGAGACAACGCCTTCCGTTAGTCCTGTCTGTGTCTCTCTAGAAAAAGGCCCCAACTCCGCATAACCGCCTTCGTCAGTGAATTGATCAATTTCATCATTAATTCTTCTGGTAGTGCCATCTAATATGGAAATGGTCCCTTCGGTTACCGTCTTACTTTGCAATAATTGCAAGCTACTCTCCGCATCTAGAAGACTAGGAGGAAACTCAAGATCAATTCTTGGTAACGCGACACGACTTGGCTTATTGTCAGCATCAACCGGCTTTGGCTTTTCTGGGTTTCCAACAGAAGAACCACAGCCATGGACCGACAACGGCAATGTCAGAAAGATCAAAACAAAAATACTGGTCAGTTCTCTCATGACTCTATGCCTTACTTACCGGAAAAACCTGAAAGTTCACCTGACAAACCTGGTTGGCCGATTTATACCTTTTCTCTAATTCGAGTATTTCCAACATACAGTTCCGCACAATGACCTTTACCTCAGCCATCGCCGATTCTGGGAGAATAACAGTGGTTGCTCTAAAATCTCTCTGCTTACCTTCAATAGTCGTCAACGCTTCACGACTTATATTTAAAATCTCTTGGTGATATTGAATAAATGCAATATGGTCGACTTCAGGTTCAGTCTGAACCTGATCTGGTGTTCTTATATACTTTTCGCTTTTCTCATCAAACTTTATCACATTTAATGCCGCAAGAACGTCTAGGCTCTCCCTTACTTGTTCAATCCGAAGAGGAAACTGTAAATGTTTTTTGATCCACTCTGCCGTTCCATCAAAACCGCTACTATGAACCATCTCTCTAATGATTGGATGATACCATCGACTGTAAAACGACTTTAAAGTTGACAGATCATGACTAGCTAGATTGCGGTCTCTAATTGAAACTAATCTTTCAAAAAGACGATCACGGCTCTCCTTTCCTTTAGCGTTATTATAATTAACTAATGCCGTCAGATAGCGCCTACGAACACCACTCAAGTCCATTGCATAGATCATTTTTAAAAGACCTTGTGAACTCAATGACCTTTTACCGCTTATAATCAGAAGAAAAATATTAGACCGGGCATAACCGAGATCTTCCGAAAAGTCTTGATAGGAGTAAGGAGAGAGATTTTTTTTGCAACGTTCGTAAAGGTCTCGGAGTAACTCTCGGTAATTTGTATAAGCAAAAATTTGAATGCCGCTCAACAATTGTTTGACAGTTGTTCGTCGTTCTTTTTTATCGATTCTTTTGACCGAGGACCGTCCCATTTATAGCTCCTAGAGCAATTCATTTAAGATACCTATCGGAAGATTTCTGTATTTCTTAACAATCTTATTATTTTCAATATTTTTAGTTATTTACATGATACTTGCATCTCTTGATTTACTTTAAAATTGTAAAAACCGTAATGCCTTTATTGCCACTAAGGAAAAACTGGACAAGCACCGCTTATCCAGCAATGGGGTCAACTTAGTTTTTTTTCGCAACTGCAAGGATATCAAAGGCCAACTGCCGAAGTTCAGCAAATGAACCAGAATTAACCAAGACAAACACGCCAACTTTTGGATCATGCTGCCAAAGAATAAGGGCTTTATGACCCTTACCGCCACCAGGCTTAGCAAACACATCACTACCATCCTTATCTTTTAAGATGTCATAGGCGTATCCCATTGGCTTTCCGTTATCGACAAGAATAGCCTTAGACTCTTGAGAGGCCACTGATAACTCACCTGCATCAAGACCGGTCAAAGCATTCATTAACTTCAACATATCATTGCCGGTTGAGATGATTTCACCAGAAGCAGAAAAAGCCCCCATATCAAGAGGAGGCACCTGCTCAAATTGGCCACCCTGCGTTAAGGAGTGCGCAGGTGCATAGTTTTCTTTAACGCGAGCGATAAAATCCGCTGTATTTGTGCCGGTATCATTCATCGTAAGTGGCTTAGTAATAAGTCCTTTTAAGGCTTCATCGAAAGTTCGATGGCCACTGGCTTTTGCTATAGCAACCCCTAATATACCGATACCCATATTGGAATAGAGGTATTTGCCTCGGTTTTCCGCCACCGGGGCACAGCCTCCCCCCTGCAAACAGGCAAGAAAATGCTGAAGTTCATAGTTTCTTCCAGGCGCCCAATCTGTTGAATCACCCTGACCGTCTCGATCAACATCGCGAAAAGCACGGTAATTCTCTGCGTAAGCCTTTAAACCGGAAGTATGGGTGACGAGCTCTCTAAAAGTCATTTGTTGATCAAATTCATCCGCCAACATTCCAGGCAAAGAGTCTGCAACCTTGCCTTCAAGAGAGACTTTTCCTTCCGCCACCAATCTTGAAAGAGCCAACCCAGCAAATGCCTTTGATACTGAAGCGATTGTATAAAATGTATCGCCGGTTGGAGCAGCACCAGACGCGTGTGTTTTACCAAAAGCAAAAACCTCGGCGATCCCCTGCTTAACAACACCAATTACTGCACTCACAACTTTCTTGGAATTTTGTGCTGTTTCGTCGATGTGAGGACTAACAAGAGAATTAATTGAAGTCTTCAACAATTCAATGTGTTCCTCTTGATCACTATGATTTGTTTGCCCTGCACTGCTTTCACCAGCGGAAGCCTGATCGCCGTCATCAGATGACTCATGTCCCCTCTGACCTTCATCGACAACCGACTCAATGTTATTTTCCCCAGGCAAGCCGATAGGGTTTTCTTGAGAGCGCCTTGCTACGGATTCCTCAGAGGTACTGCATGCCATTGATATGATAAGAATTATGCTAAGTAGAGTTACATCTTTATTCATTTCAATCTCCAATAGATGTGCTGGTCAGAAACATTTTCAACTCGTAGCTATTTATCGATCGGCTTAATATGTATCTTTAATAAGAATAAATATATTCATTAATTTATGATGTTATGATTATTATTTCTTTTATTTTTGACTTATTTTGTAACGATTAATTTTCTTAAATAGAGCTTATTGATTTTTTGCCTTTCAGCTAGCGGCATGTGACAAAACTATTTTTCTTCAGGGAGAACATGTCAATTCTCTGACGATCCAAAGAAAAAATTCCTCCCCTCGAATCTCAAGAGCCGCAAAAAACCACAATCAGTCGGCTAGAAGACCGAAATTTCTCATAAAACATTTCGAACTGAAGACTCATTTAGAATTTGGGAGCATTGCAACAATGCCATTGCACTAAGTAACTAG
>CAZBDM010000243.1:4654-6613 GCA_964490675.1 uncultured Oligoflexales bacterium | reverse complement strand
ACATCCATACAAAAGCATAGAGATGATATGCTCTATCTTTTAGCGCGTGCCCACGAGTATCAAATCAGAATGGATGATGCTGCAAAGGCTTATTTAACGCTTGCAGAAAAGTATCCTCAACATAGAAAGTCTATGACAGGCTTAATGCGAGCGGAAAAACTAGCTGAGGCTGAGAATAATTACAAAACAGCGGCAAGGGCTTCAGAGCTTTATGCCGCGCGCACAAAGAAACAATCTTATAGGCTAAAATACTACGCAATGGCCAGTGAATACTATGGAAGATCTGGTTCAACAAAAGATGCTATAAGAGTTGCGAAACTAAGGAAACGTTATTCGCGATCAAGCGATGAAAAACTAAAATCTGATCTACTTCTGGCAAAGGTCGAGTATGAATATCTCGATAAATTTAAAGCTGAAAGAGCTTTCATTCAGACCGCTGATAACGCTCAAAGACAGAAGAGAAAGCTCTCTAGAGATGTCTGGGCAAGTGTCGTTGGCGAAAGTCACTTTTATGTTGCCAAAAACTCGAAAGAGAAGTTTGATAACACCCAGTTAATGGCTAACATCGGCAATCTTGCCAGTACGATAAGCACTAAACTAAAGCATTTCAATAAACTCAGTGATCATTTTCTCAAAGCTTCCTCGTCAAATTCTCCTGAATGGCTTGCCCAAGCAAATTATAATCTAGCGGAAGCTGCTGAAAATTTTGCAAATGAACTTGCTTATGTAAAGAATAAAAAAAGAAAGAACTTATCCACTAAGACGATCATTCGTTACGACCGTCAAATTCAACGCTTTAAGGCCATAGCAACAAAGTTTCACAGCGCAAATCTTCGGTCAAAATTGAAAAATCCACACTTGTTTAGAAACAATCAATGGGTCAGAAAATCATCACAAAGACTCGGGGGAAAAAGTCTTTCTTCCAGCGAAGAAAACCTAAGTGAAAGCATTCCCGATTCAATCACATATGATATTCCTTATCAATGGAGTCTCTAATAATGGTCAGAACACCTCTTATTTTCAAATTGATCGTCCTAAGCATCACGATGCTGACAGGGTGTTTTGGAAGTGATGCCGAGGAGGCTGTCACTTCCGAAGGAACGAGCAGCCAAAAGGCCAATCTTGATCAACCTAAAAAACTGCCAAACAGCACTGTCGTAAGGTGGCAAAACTTTTTTAAACCTCCACCCAACCAAAAACAACGCTTGTCTCTTGAAAAAAAGGTACTTATTGAGGACTCAAAACTTTCAGCCAAAGAACTATTGGAAAAGGCAAGAAATGAAATCTCTTTAGGTAAGTACCTAAAAGCTGAATCAACCTTAAAAACAGCTTTGAGAAAGTCCGAAGAGCCCAAGCACGTCATGTTAGAAATGGCTTCTCTGTACTTAAGAATTGGAAAGCTCACAGAAAGTTTCGAGTTTCTTTCTCAAATTGAGCAGTTCCATGGAAAGACAAATAGTGATCTTGGCTCATTTGATTTTCGCTTCAAATATACTTTAGCAGTGGCTTACATGAAACGTGGAGACCGCTCGAAAGCGCACAAACTCCTTAGTGATCTTATTGGTATCGATAAAACCTTTACCCCTGGTTACGCGGCCATTGCCGCTTCTTACCTTGCCATGAATAAAATCACTGTTGCCGAGTTTACCGTTAAAAGGGGATTGGATAGAGGCCGTGAAGACCCTTCCCTATTCAACCTACTCGGTCTTATCTATGAGAAAAAGAACGAGAATGAAAAAGCTCTCGACGCTTTTAATAAGGCTCTAAAGTTATCTGATACATTCGCACCAGCTCTTGTTAATCGCGCCAAGCTTTCACTTAAACGATTTGACTATCCCGCGGCCGAAAACGATCTAACCAAAGCGCTGATTTATCAACCCTACAGTGTTGCTGCTTTGGTATCGATGGGAATCGTACAGCGTCACAGCGGTCGCTTTGAAGCAGCAAAAGCATCTTTCA
>CAZBDM010000243.1:0-4644 GCA_964490675.1 uncultured Oligoflexales bacterium | reverse complement strand
CTATCGCACGTTTTAACCTTGGCGTCTTGATGGCGGGGGCTCTCAACCGCCCCAATGAAGCGGTACGTCTCTTTCACGAGGTCGCTCAAATTTCCGGGGAAAATCAGGAGCTCAGGACACTATCAAAAAATTATATTAATGAAATTAGGAACAAACACCAAATCAACTGATATTGCTAAAGTTTTTTACTGACAAGCCGAATCACCCTGTGGATAGCAATATGCCAAAATTATTAAAGGATGCCGAAAAGGACTCCAAAATGAATGACAAGAACAAAAGATCCTATGACCGCAATAGCTACATATTGGTGGTTGATGACGACAACACGCTTCTCAAATTTTTTAAGATTCACCTCAATAAGTTCTTTTCCAAAGTGATTGTCGTCAAAAATGCGAAGGAAGCCATTGAGACGCTTCGCGAAAAAGAAATTGATCTTGTTATAACTGACATCAGAATGCCGCGCATGGATGGCCTACAGTTGATGAAAAGAGTCAGAAAACACGACTCTGCTATCCCAGTGCTAGTGATAAGCGGCGCACTTTTAGACCAAGAGCAAGAAGCCGGCGCTCAAGAAGCTGACGGTTTTCTGAGAAAGCCATTCACGATCGATCAGCTGCACGCCTTTATCGATCGTGGTATGGAAAAAAGGGAGCAAATGAAGAAGCTTCTTGAAATCATTCCTGACAAAAGAATTTTTAGAGATGTGATCAACGGTAAAATCAAGCTTGAAAAAGCCACTAAACCTGAAAACCATGCAGATGCAAAAGCATTACTTGAAGAAATCAAAGAAGCTAGTTAAATGGCCTTATTAAGTCCTGCTTTTTGCCAGAAATCCAGGCGATCAAATTTCGCAAAGCCGAAAGAGTGCGGGTCCCGTACCAAGACATGTCTCTGCCATCAATCTTGAGAATCTCTGGTAAATCACCTCCAAATTCTCTCTTCAGATCCTCAACATCGCGTTTTCTAAAAGGCCAAGGCTCAGAAGAGAGAAAAATAATCTGCGGTGATAGGTCTTTCACTTCTGGCCAATCAACAGTAGGATATCGCGCATCCGCCGGAGAGAGATTCACCAAACCAACAAGATCCAATAATTTACCGATGTAGGTATCCCTGCCGGCTACCATCCAAGGATCCCGCCAAATATAATACAAATACGAGCTCGCTTGCCAAGCTTGCACCGCATGCTGTTGTGCAACTGCTGAATTGAGTTGTTCAATATTTTGATCAATCTTCTCAGCAAAGCTCGCCGCAAGTTGCTCAACGTGCAAAAAGTCCCCCAACTCCTTCAGCATTTCTACAACATCCCTGACTTCGATGGGGTAGGTTTCAAGAACTTCACAAAACTGTTTGAGTTCCTCTATGTGTTCAGATTTGTTCTCTTCAGTATTGACGATGATTTTGTCTGGCCGAAGCAGTCTAATAGCTTCAATGTCTGGGTCTTTTGTACCACCAATTAACTGAGCAGATTTATGGAGATTTTTAGGTGAAACACAGAAGTTCGTGCAACCGACCAGTTGATCCTTAAGACCCAAATCGCAAATCGTTTCTGTTAAACTCGGAACAATACTGACAATGCGCAAGACTTACCTTTTCCACTTATAAAGAAGACCATAACAATGACTGGCGATCGCACAAAGAGAAGCCGACAAAAATCCCCCTGTTACTATAGCTATGACATCGATTTCCTCAGTAGGTCCCTGCCAAGCTCTAAGCATCATAAGAATACTCATGGCCAAAGTGCCAAGTCCTAAACCAACAGTTTGGAGAGCTTTGATTTTTGAACTTAGCGAAGAGTATGGAAGAGTCAATCCGAAAGCTATGTGAACGAGTGCAAATAAATTTGTATGACCATGAGCACTGCGCATGAGTAGCAGTTTCCAGGAATCAAGAATCGCTTTATCTTTGAGAAACCCCTCGGTAATGTCAAAAGCGATAAAGGACCCTGCTGAAGCCGCGAAAAAAAGAACCGCAAACCCAATAATCATGTTTAATTGACCAAGACGAGCCATTTTTACCCTCAGTTTTCTAGGAAATCTTTTCCCAAACCAAGACATTTGATCCTAATGTCTTATGTTATAATTTACATAAGTTCCATCCCAGTTTGAAGTTAATACAATCAAAAAATTGATTTCATTATAGGAAAACCCATTGCTTATGCGCAAAACACTTTTCCAATCTATATTTACTGGCTTAACTTTGATGATTGGCCTATTGGCAAGCTCTGCCGGCTTTTCTGCCGTGCATTTGACGATCCAAGGATCAGCCAGCAACAACAATCTTGGACTACAAACTCACTCCAGCCGTTCAGCAAGTGGTTCTGTTGCCGTCGACCTCGGCCAATATGTTCGTATTGGAGTAACCCATAGAGAAGCTCTCATCGAACAAGAAGGCTACGCCCAGGGAGAAGATGATGATACCTATTTGTTTGCTAAATCCACTCAGTACGTCACTTCAAACTCTCTCGACTTGACGCTTATTCTTTACTACGGAGAAATATTTGTCCCCTACATTATGGGTGGTGTTGTCGTCAAAAATTACCTTGTTGAAACCAACACTGAAACAGAAGGTAAGGTTCAATCACGGTATTCTGGCTCTCCCGTTCCTAATGGAGGCTTTGGGGTTGGCATTCGGCTCAACAAAGATTTCTCACTAAAGATTTCTTATACGGTTTCTCCCGGAATTAGACAGATTGATCCCGATAGCGAACCGGAAAGTGTGTTAGATAGTTATACCTCGGTAGGGGTTTCCTACAATTTATAGATAAAACATTTGGCTTCTCAACCTAAATTGGAAGATCACGTTGTCGCTGCGGTTTGCCATTATTGCTTTTTCTATCATTTGCATCGTCGGAATTGCTGGCTTTGTATTTAAATTATTATTTTCACAAAGTAATCAATCAGCTCCACAAAACAAAAGACAAAGCGATTCTCGTAAACTTTCCCCCCACGAAAAGAAGATTTTTAACCAAGCACAATCCTTACTATCACAGGGATCTCTCCTACAGGCCGCCCAACTATTAGAATCGATCAACTGTCAGAGAGACGCCATCCAAATCCTAGAAAATGCTGGTCATATTCATGAGGCTGGCAAAGTGCTTATGCGCATGGGTCTCGCCGATCGTGCTGGCTTTATCTATGCCAGACACAAGCAGTGGGATAGAGCACTTGAATCTTTTAAGTTAGCCGGCAAACACTTGGAGGTCGCCAACTGTGCTGTTGAGTTAGAGAAGCACGATATTGCAGCTGAAAACTTTGCAAAAGCTGGCGAGTATGAAAAAGCCGCCGATTCGTTCGTCCTCACTGGTAAGCACGCTAAAGCAGCAGAGATGTATATCAAAGCAGACAAAACAGAAGAAGCCATCGCACAGTTTCAAAATGCCGCTCAGAAAGGCCAAACTGTTGTGAAAACAAATCTTGAACGAGAAGCAGTTAAAGCGATTGCAAATTATCTTGCCAAAGGTCATGCCGATATCAATCTTGCTCGCATCATAAATAATGAACCCGTTTTTAGAAAGGTTATCTTCAAGCTCGCATCAACCAATAAACTAGAAACGGCCATCATTCTTTACAAAGCTTTTGATGAAGACCCTTCAACCAAGCTGCTCGAAGAAGTCAATTATGATGATGAAAACACAGCTCTTGGTATGGCAAAAATATTTTCTGAAGTCGGTCAATATAACTACGCTGGCACAATCTATGAAAAAAACGAAAAGTATGCTTCCGCTGCAAGACTCTTTGAAAAGGGTGGCGAAATTGAACGTGCCATAGAATGTTACCAGAGAGACAACAATCAGCTTAAAGCTGATGAACTTCACGGTAAGCTTTTACGCGGTGAATTCAAGAAGTCTGCTTTGCCGGAATTTCAGTCAAAAGTTTTTTCTATCAAGATGCTCGACGATATTGAAAAGCAAGATCAAAACGAACAACCTTTAAAAGCAACCGGATCGGATGGTGTAAAATTAAGACGAGCAGCTTCCGTCCAAGAAGCGGTAGCTACTAATGTTGTTTCAACGGATCAAGCAATCGAAAAAGCCGGGTCAGCAAATGTAGACAAAACGAAGTTTGAAGATACATCTTCTTTCCGCTCTCTAGAATCTGTTCTCACTGGCAATCAAGCGGAAGTAGTCGCTTCACATTCTCTGCATAATCGGCCTCTCGAAGTCAGTGACGATAACTTAGATTCTTTTCAACTTTTCAGGAAGACCTCTCTTCTTACGGATCTAAATGAAATCCAAGCCCTCAAAATTTGGCGTCGAGGTGAAACCTTCGATTACGAAGAAGGCCGCATGATTCTCGAGTTTGATAACGAACCGCAAGGTTTTTACGTTGTCTTAGAGGGTAAAATTGGCTGTTTCCGGATAATTGCTGGAGAGCCAAGCGAAGTCGATGAAATCAAATCTGGAGAGACTTTCGGAGAGCTTTGGCTCCTTTCAGATCACCCAACTAAAGTTAGATTTGTCGCTAAAGAGCCAACTAAGATAAGAATTATCAAACGAGATAGGTTCATTTCTCTTCTTGATGAAGATGGTGCAATTGCCCGTAAAGTCTATAAGAAATTTTCCAGTCGTCTTCTGCAGAGACTTTTCGCAACCACCCATATTCATCAAGACAAAATCCACGGATTATAACACCTCAATAACGACCG
>CAZBDM010000242.1:0-6622 GCA_964490675.1 uncultured Oligoflexales bacterium | reverse complement strand
AACTTTATGGGAACCGATACTGATGCTGTTTCTCAGTTTCCTTGGGTGAGTGTTGAGCTTTTCTATTGTTTGATGGTGACGATTTCAGCTTCTGTGATGCTTTATCATTTCATTGGTATCGCATCTTTGGCAGGAGTTGGGACACTGTTCTTGATGATTCCTTTTGCTCGCTATCTTGGTAAAAAGTTTGTCAAGCTGGATGAGCAGATTATGAATGATCGCGATCGGCGTGTATCACTCATGTCACAAATTCTAAACGGAATTAGGATTATCAAGTTTTTTGCCTGGGAAAAGTATGTTGATAGAGATATTGAGAAGACACGCAAGCTTGAGCTAGAGGGAAGGAAAAAGCTAGCGATTGCTGAAAGCTGGTCTTTACTGATGTTTCTCAGTAGTACGACTTTGATCTGTTTGGCGACATTCACCACTTATGTGTTCCTGGGTCATAAGCTTGACGCAGCTACTGTTTTTGCGACCATTTCTTTACTGGTGTTACTGGAACACCCGGCTGGCCATTTGAGTCATTTCATCTCGATGTTTGCAGCTGGAAAAGTGAGTGCGGGAAGAATCAGAGAGTTTCTCAATGAGGATGAGGCTCTATCTGATGAGAGATGTTTTTCGGCAGAGCAAAAAGCGGTAGGTGTAAAGATCAAAGGTTTTTCAACCCACCATGAGGTTGGTGAGCAGTTGGTACTTAAAGATATTACTTGTGACATCAAGGCTAAGCAAAGTGTAGCTGTCGTCGGACCGGTTGGAGCGGGTAAGACGACGTTTATTCTTAGTATTTTAGGTGAGATGCCTTCTGTTAAGGGACGTATTGAGTTTAGCGATGTTGAGCATGATAAAGCTCCTCGGGTGGCTTGGGTTCCGCAGAAAGCCTTTATCAGGAATGCCAGCTTGCGAGAAAACATCGTCTTTGGAAAAGCCGGTGAAGATTTAAGCTCTGCAGTTCATTTAAGCTGCCTCGAAAGAGATATGGAGCTCTTTCCTGCGGGCTTACATACTGAAATTGGTGAACAAGGAGTTAATCTTTCTGGGGGACAAAAGCAGAGATTGAGTCTTGCCAGGGCGGTGATGCTTGATCCGGGCCTTGTCTTGCTTGACGATCCATTGTCTGCTGTTGATCCAGCAACAGAAGAAACAATTGTCGATAAGCTGATTTTTGATCATTGGGCGGAAATCACCCGCGTTGTTGTTACTCATCGTCTAGAGCATTTACATCGCTTTGATCGGATTATCTTTCTTGATGAAGGTCAAATCATTGCTGATGGTAGCTTTTCGGATCTTTTACGTAACAGTAACAGATTTGCAGAGTTTTACCGCAAGCATGAGCAGCAGGCCAAGATGGAGACGACAAAGGAGCATAAACCTGAACCTTTAGCGGATAAAAAGGAGGCTAAAGAGGCTCGCCTAATCTTGGATGAGGACCGTGAAACAGGTGCAGTAAGAGCTGGAATTTACAAGGATTACCTGCAGGCTATGACCAAAGGTAAGTCTTGGTGGAATCAACAGAAGATCTTTTGGTTGTTCTTCTTTTCGGCCCTTACAGTCGCCATTCCGATTGTCCAAAATCTTTGGTTGTCAATTTGGACAAATGAGAAGACGCCAGTAACTTGGTTAAGTAGCGTGGTCTCTGGGTTTGTCGGGAATGATCAAGAGAATCTTGTCATTTACGGTGCTCTCGGCTTTCTGGTGTTGGTTGTTTTTTTCTTCCAACATCTTATGTGGGCGATGGCTGCTGTTGATGCTGGACGGTCTCTTCATCAAAATGCTTTTCGTTCCGTTCTTGGAACCTCTGTAAGGTTTTTTGATGGAACGCCTATTGGACGGATTCTTAATCGTTTCTCGCGCGATGTTGATGCAGTTGAAAGAGAACTACCTTGGGCGTTTGAGCAAATGATTCGATCTGGTTTCGCAACCATTGGGGCACTTATTGTCATGATCAGTGTCTTGCCGGCTTCTGCTGTCATTCTTTTTGTCGTGATGTTTTTCTATTACAAGCTGCAAAAAGACTACCGCAGCTCTAGTCGAGAGGCAAAACGACTTTTTTCGATCAGTAAATCGCCTAGGTTTTCGCACTTTAAAGAAACTTTGGAGGGACTCTTAGTCATTCGAGGGATGAAAAAGCAAGAACTAGCTTGGCATGAGTTTTACCAAGCGCTATATGACAATCAGAAGATGTTTCACGGTATGGTGCTACTCAATCGATGGTTCTCAATTAGAGTTCCTATCTTGAGTGGAGCGATTTCTCTTGTTGTGACTTGTGGACTTATTTTCGCTGCTCATGGTGGCCTAGTCGATGCCGGAACCGCTGGTCTTGTTTTGATGTATTCGCTTGGACTCTGGCAAAGTCTTAACTGGAGTATCAGGGCTTTTAGCGAGGCAGAATCGGCGATGACCTCGGTAGAGAGATTGATGAGTTACGGTAGCTTGCAACAAGAGCCGCAGCTAAGAAGAGAGCTTGAGTTGAAGTCTGGCGAGGTTTGGCCAAATAGAGGTGAAATTGAGTTTGATGAAGTTGTCAGTGGCTATAACAAAAACAGTGGGGCAGTTTTAAAAGGTGTTAGCTTTACAATTGCAAGCCAGCAAAAAGTCGGAATCGTTGGTCGCACTGGAGCTGGAAAAAGCACTGTTTTTCAGGCCTTGTATCGCTTTGTTGAAGTCTGGTCTGGAGCTATTAGAATCGATGGTAAAGATATCGCGGGGATTCCACTTGAGGTTCTGCGAAGAAATCTTGCTATCATTCCTCAAGATCCGATTCTCTTTGACGGGAGTTTGAGGTTTAACTTAGATCCGAGTGGTTGTCTGAGTGAGGAAGAGATTTGGCAAGCTCTGAAACGTGTTGAACTCGAGCATTTCGTAAGAGTTAAGCTTGGAGGCTTGGATGCAAAAGTGAATCAAAACGGAGTCAATCTTAGCCAAGGACAAAGACAATTACTTTGTTTGGCGCGGGCTCTTTTGCAAGAGTGTAAAATCATCGTTATGGATGAAGCGACCGCGAGTATTGATATTGAAACCGATGCTCGTATTCAACAGACAATTGCTAGGGAGTGCCGAGGTCAGACTGTTCTTATTATCGCTCACCGTTTAGCGACAGTAAGTAATTGTGATTTGATCATACAACTATCTGAGGGTAGGGTTGTTAACCAATGGCAACCCCAGGAAGACGCCGAGACCCGCGCCGACGTCAAGACCCCCAGATCGACTCGCAGTGAATCGATAGTTGTATAACTATGCTCACTAAGAGGTAGCCACCAAGGTGGCTGCCTCAATTTTATTCGATTTCAAACGGTTTTTCTAACCTGAAAAAAGAGATACAGCGATCATCGACTTTGCGACCATCGATGGATAGGTTTTTGATTTGAGTTGTTTTCTTTTTAGATGTATCGACCCACATAGGGCGCTTACCACGGGCTTGCCGAGAGCTTGGATAATAAAAATGACTGACTAATGAAATATGGTGTTCACGTTCCCATTCGGTTTGGAGAAAAGGATTGAGTTCTGGGAAAGAGATCGCTTTCTGTGCTGCAGCTAACGCTGTTGCCCATAACTCAACCCAATTTTTCTTCTGTAATTTTGGGCAGAGAAATAACTTTGCAAACCTCGAGTGCTTGGAAAAGGAAGGGTTGAACTGACCAGTCTTAAAAATCACGCCTTTAATTCCAGAACCGTATTTCTGTTTACACTTTTCTGAAGCGTTGGCAAGTCTTACCCGATTCATGACACCCCAAGCGATGGCTTCAAAAATTTCTGTATGGGAATGTTTACAGACCTTAGTATTTTTGTAATTGGTTGAGATCCCCTCTGTAAAAACAAGTCGAGTGAGAAGCTCTGCGTCAGAAATTTCAACGCCGCTAAGAATACTTCGATGATCTTTTTTGTTTTTCTGAGAGAAACAACGGGGTTTCAAAGGGAGATCGTTGGCAGAAGCAAAAGTGCTTAAGCCAAATATAAAAATCAGAGTTACTAATAGAAAATTCATCTTTCCCCAAGGCCCGTTTCTGTGAGAAAGGTATCGGTCTGCTAAATACAATCTAAACCAGACCCTCAAAAAACAGAAAAAATCCTTATTAAGATTGGAGATTTTAATTTCCTTAAAGAAAAAATTCTGGTGTTTATGACGTAAATAATGCGTAATCCTACTAATTTGATTGAATTTTTCGTTCATCCGTAAGTGTCCAAAAAAACTGCGGGTATAGACTTCACTACAAATAAAAGTCAATTAATTTTTGGGGTTTCCGAATAATAATCGGTGACGGTTATCTAGCTAGAGAGTGAATCTTAAAGATGAGTTTCAAAGACTTTTCAATCCTTGTTGCTGACTACCTAGGTCTGATTGGTATATCGATATTTGTCATGATTTTTCTCTGGCGCCTCACTAAGCGTAAGTCACTACATAAATCTGCTCAAAAACAACTTCAAGATGCCATCAATAAATCACAACATGAGCCCAACAGTCTTCACCCCGTTGTTAACCCAGCGTTGTGTGCAGGTTGCGGGGTCTGTACGCGGGTATGCCCTGAAGGTGACATATTAAAAATGATTGACCATAAGCCGGTTCTCGTCTCACCAACTAAATGTGTCGGTCATGGGGAATGCGAACGTGCATGTCCATTCGGAGCTATCGATTTGGTCTTCGGTACAAAAACGAGAGGAAAAGAAATTCCGCGCATCTCAGGTAACTACGAAACCAATGTGCCAGGTCTTTATATTACCGGTGAGCTTGGAGGTATGGGATTGATTAGCAATGCCTTTAAACAAGGATCATGGGCAGCAAAACATGCTGTACAAAATATGTCGAGGGTAGGTCAAGCTGACGTTGATCTTTTGATTATCGGTGCGGGTCCTTCCGGACTTGCGGCTTCTTTACAGGCAACAGAGTTAAAGTGTAACTATCTGACCATTGAACAAAATGCGTTTGGGGGAACGATTTATAATTTCCCTCGTCAAAAACTAGTAATGACAAGACCGGCTCCACTACCAATCTTTGGTCGTATTAAGTTCCCACGCAATAAAGTTTCAAAAGAGGAACTTCTCGCTGCTTGGGATAGTATAAGAAAGAAAGTACAGCTTCGTATCCAGGAAAAAACAAAGTTTAATTCTCTGACTGTTGAAAATGGTATTTTTTTTGTTGAAACATCGCGTGGTACAATTCGTGCTCGCAAAGTTATTTTAGCATTGGGGGTTGGTGGTTCCCCGAGGAAACTCGGAGTACCAAACGAGGATTTGCCAAAAGTAGCATATCGTTTGATCGACCCGGAACAGTATCAAAGACAGTATGTCACGGTTGTTGGTGGAGGTAACTCAGCTTTGGAAGCAGCTTACATGTTGGCTAATCCAAAATACCAGAATCGAGTCGTCTTACTCGTTAGAAAAGATATGTCGAAGTCGAATGATGAAAACCAAGTTAAAGTGTTAGAGTACGAAAAGCGTGGACTTTTAAAAATACTCTATGGCGCTCAAATTAGTGAGATTCATCAAGATCATATCATAGTTGATTACAAGGGGCAGAAAGGTAAAATGCCGAACAACTATGTTTTTGTCTTTGCTGGTGCCGAGATGCCGTGGAAGTTTTTGATGAGTCTTGGTATAAAAATTGAGAAAAAGTACGGCGAAGCTTTAAAAAGAAGTTCTTAGTTTACTGCTCATCGTATTGACAATGTTTGACCGCAGTTTCTCCATCGAATTGAAAAGATTCAATCTGAACATTTTCACGACAGCCTGAAAAAATGAATTCATCCCTAGCAGGTGGGCAGTCGTTATCTTGAAAACACATAAATTCATTGGAAGAAGCTTCTACCTTCAAAACCCCTGCATCAGTCGATCCGGTTTCTGCTGTAACTGCAATTCTAACCGAGTCACCTGGAAAGTAAATCGTATGAGAACCAACAGAAAAGTCTTGCCAAGTCTTTTCTTTATCTTCGTCTCTAATCATTTTTAAAGTAATTCTCGCCGGATCTTTAATACCACTTAGAGTCAGCCTTCCGGGATAAAATTGTTTGCTATCAATATCTGCATTGATCGATTTTAGACCAATAGATGTTTTGATCAGGTAGATGTGCGGTTTGCCTTCTGTCAGCTCGTAAGGCTGTGAAAGCTTTAGGAGAGGAAGTTCAACATCGGAGCTTGAATAAAGGCTCTCTGTCTCGTCTACGGGTTTTGTTGCTGGTTTGCAATTGACAAGCAAAAAGATGCCGAGTAGCGGAGCTATATTTCTCATGATTTTTTGATCCTCAAAGAATAAAAAATTTATCGGAAAAAATTTTAATGTTCTTAAAAAAAATAAATTTTATCAATGAGCTTAGAGGTTTTTCTAGTCGCTCTGTGACAAGAGAAATAGCTATGGACTTTCAAACAGCGATCGATTAATAAGCCTTTGAATCGAAATCCGTACAACTATGCGTCTTTTAGGGGAATAATAATGCGTATGAAATTGATTAAGGCTCGTCCCATCCTTTTTGCAGCTTTGTTAGGTAGTTACTTTTTATCTTCACAAAGTGCTTTTTCTTATGATGAATGGCGGTCGATGGAACCAAGGGTTCGCTGTGTCATTCCAGTGGATCAGGCCAAAGGTATTTGGTTAGATCGTTAATATATTGATGAATTGTTGAAAAGCTGACTT
>CAZBDM010000241.1:1438-6649 GCA_964490675.1 uncultured Oligoflexales bacterium | reverse complement strand
CGTTCATTTAACTCGCGAATTAGTGCAGGGTATCGACGGTACTCATTGCATATCGCGGCAGCCCAACGCTTTGATTCGTCGACAGGATCAATTTTCGCACACGCAGCAACCATCTCAGCGACTTGACCATAATAGCCCCTACGTTTATTTCCAGTGATCCCGGCGATTCTTGTTCGAACCGCTTTGCGTATCGCTTTAATCATCGTTCCCCTAACTTCTGGATTTGAAGGAGAGTTTACGCCAGCGCGATTCAGAAGTTCATGAACCTCTGGCACTTTATAAGTGGCTGGTGATCCTTACTCTCTGTTATTAAGCTAAGATCGTCCAAATAATCACTAGTCCTAGTAGTTACTGACAAAGATTTTTCATCTATTATACCGCTAGTTAGGTAGTGGACAAATAACCAAAATATTAAATGCCCTGGGTGATCGCTGATAGACCATCCAAGCCCAGGGCTTACCGCTAATTCTTTGGCAGCAGATTCAAAGTCACCCTTAAGGATTTGCAGAAAAGCAACCTGATTTACAGCGTTCCGAGGACATTGAGAAACGGCCCGTTTTACCGCTGCTTCGAATTCTCTTTGATTTGAAAAATTTCCAAGCCAGCGACGTAAGCGTGTCATCTTTGGATACTCTTTCCAAGCCGATTCAAGTCGATCGGAAACGTCTTCTAGTCCAAGTTGGTGGGCCACAAAAGCTGCTCCATCCAAAAAACCTGCACAATAGTATGAATCCTTCTTAACTTAATGAGCAGCTTCTTCAAAAGCAGATAGAGCTGCATGCCATTCTCCTGCATTGATCAATGACCTACACCATTCTCGGAAATCATCAACGCGATTCGAACTGCGAGCGATCTTAGCCAGACCATCTGGCCCATCTAACCGAAGGGCCGCTTCCCGTCGCCAATTATCAGTATATCGATAAAAATGATTATCGCGCTTAACTGCAAATTGCTCATCTAAAAAAGCGCGCCAACTTGAAACGAATTCATCAAATTGCGGCAACTCCTCAGTCGCGGTCTTCTCGATCTGTGATAGAGGCTCCCTGAAAAAGCCGATCGATCCGACATCTTGAATTACTTCATAAACGGCAAGGACTCGCTTTTCGAGCGAAGATGTCACATAAACAGCAACCATAAATTGATTTGCACAATCCGCAAGGTCAACACCGAGAACCTCGTCTGGAGTTTCGTGGTATTCCATATCGAATTCGGTTTCTACTATCGGAATAAGTAGCTTACGAAAAATTTGAGCAGAAGTATCATATTCTCGGTGGAAGAAAGCACTTTTACCTTTACGAAGAAAATCATCAACAATTTCTGGATCTGCGTAGCCGGCATTCGTTACTTCCTCTAAATAAGAATCCAGCTTCGCTAATTCCGCATTGGTATCCAACGCTGCCGGTGTCCACCCTGCACTTTTTCTTGCTGCGCATTCAACTATATTATCAAAAAGGCGTGTACGAAGTTTCAGATCGAGCCAAGGGATTATATCAAGAATTATATTACGCAAATCTTCATCACCTAGCGCACCCAACGCACTGTTAGCATCCACTTCCCTTGATTCATGGCTCCTGGTTCTTTCTTGTTTAGTATTCAAATAGAAGCTCCCATTTACGGACCCAGCACTATGACGACAAACGGATCGAGAATATTTGGTGGCGCCATGTAGCTTACATTCCCAAAAAATACATAAAACTTACATAGATTTTCTTCAGGCACAAAAAAACCCAGCATCTCTGCTGGGTTGGATCTTTTTAGAGTGGCGGGAGAGACGGGACTTGAACCCGCGGCCTCCGGCGTGACAGGCCGGCGTTATAACCAACTTAACTACTCCCCCGCATTTGGGTAGGAACCTTTATAGTGACTCCCCCAACTATTGTCAACAAGAGCCTGAATTTATTTAGCAATTGCCCACATAATAGTCAGAGGTCCCCTACACTCTCTGCACGCGAAGGGGATAATGGATTCCTTACTTTCACTGAAGCGTGTAAGGAATCGCTACTTTACTGATTTGGTCACCCATTGTGAAGTCAAGGTAGAAGTACCACTGACCCATCATATGAAGTTTAAAGCCATCGATTTGCCATTTATTGCCCTCGAGAGGGGCGATCTTGGGAGTCACCACCATGCCGTGATTATGGGCTGGCATACGGGCGTCAAAGCGGTCAAGGCTAACCTTCAAGTCGCTTTGTGGTTCTTTGAGACTGACGATCAGTGAGGTGAGACTGTTGTTTTTCAGAGTTTTGCCGTCAGCTGTGGCGATATTAATTTGAAGGCTGGTGATGTCGCCAGCAAGTAAGCTTGATGATAAGATGAAGCTCATAAGGACAACGAAGTTTTTCATGTTTAGGACTCCCTAGAAGAGGTCATTGCGGTGAAATCAAAACAAACACTCACCTCGGATCAACACAAAGAAAGCAAAAAACCTTATTGGATTGTCTTTTTTCTAACTTTCTTTGCTGTATCGGTCTTACTTTCTATTTTACCTCACAATAGAGAAGTTAAAAAACATCGTTATCTCGATGACAATCAGATTAAGGAAGTTGTTGCTGATCTAAGCTTTCAGAAGGGCGAGTATCCAGACAAGCTCTCTCGTGATGAGTTTAAAAAGGCTAATCTTGGGCAACTGGTCTTTTATGATTTTCGCTTTTCTAAGAATGAAGAGTTTGCATGCTCTAACTGCCATAATCCAGCGCGCTCCTTTACTGACGGTAAGGTCCGATCGACAGCAATGGGTGTAACGGAACGTAATTCCCCCACTCTTCTCAATACCTTTAGCGGCTTCTGGTTTTACTGGGATGGCAGAAAAGACAGCCTCGCCTCGCAAGCCCTCAACCCAATTGAACACCCTCATGAACAAGCGATGAGCCGCACGGCTGTCGCAAAGCTTATTAAGAAGTACTTCAAAAAAGACTATGAAAATGCTTTCGGGTCTCTTCCCAAGGAAATCACTGACGATCTCCCAGATGCAGCTCCTCTGCCAATCAAACCAAAACTGACGATTGATGTCTCTGCATACGCACTTTCGACAGTGGGCAACTACGACAAGCTCGAAAGCATCCTGATATCAGCCAACCGCAAACGCATCGCCCCGGCTAATGAGCTTGCAGAGAGAAGTGCCGCTCTGCCTACTTACCCAAAAGTATGGCAGGAGAACTGGCTGTCTCTCGACGAGAAGACAAGACAAGCGGTCAACCTTGTCTTTGCTAATGTTGGTCGGGCTCTGGAAGCCTATCAAAAAGGCCTACTGGCGGTGGATTCTGCCTTTGATCGTTACGCGTTACGGATCTTAGAAAAGAGGATGTCACCACTTGATGCCATCAATGAGAACTTCACCGAGAAAGAGTTTTTAGGCCTACAAATCTTCGCCGGTCCTGGAAAGTGTACTTTTTGTCACAACGGTCCTAACTTTACCGACCAACAATTTCACAACATTGGCCTCGGTCCAAGTCAGTCAGAAAAGATCGATCTTGGGCGCGCGCAAGGCATCTTGGAAGTCATCCAGGATCCTTTTAACTGTCGCGGTCCACACTTAACGGTCAAAAACGAAAGTACTATGCTGGAAAGCTGCCGCGAACTCCCCTATCTTAACACCAAAAACCAAGAGCTCGTCGGTGCCTTCAAGACCCCGACCCTGCGCAACATCGCCTTAACCGCACCCTACACTCACGATGGTCGCTTTGCTGACTTACAAGAAATGCTGGAACACTATAATTTTCTTGATGCACGCCCAGCCGTAGGACACCGAGAAGAGACTCTTAAACCTCTTGATCTAAAAGAAGAAGAGCTGGCAGCCCTTGAAGCCTTTCTCAAATCGCTAACATCTGAAGTGAGAGATTTAACCGCCGAGGTGTTTAATAATCCAGGTAACAAATAAAACAGATCCGACCAAGCCTGTAGCTTCTGGGCATGACATGAAAACGCAAAAAACCCACCGCAAAAGTCCGGTGGGTTTTAATCTTTAATATGAAAACTGCACTTAATTCAGAGTTGTTCCTGAAGCTTTTGCGTAACGAACCTTGCTTTCGCCTTCCATTTTGTAGCCGACTCGAGTCGGTTTGCCTGTTTTAGGATCCTTCAGGGAAACGTTGCTAATGTCGAGAGGCATAACTTTGTCGATGATGCCGCCGTCTTGATTCGACATATCAGGCTTGACGTGACGTTTGTAAGTGTTCACGCCTGCGATGTAGACACGGTCCTTTTTGTAATCAACTCTATCGATGGTGCCCGATGCACCTTTGTTACGACCAGCAATCACGATCACTTCGTCGCCTTTTTTGAGTTTGAACTTCTTTTGGTATTTAGGTGTTTGGATGTCCATTGTAGTCTTTTTCCGTTTTCAAGTTCACTTGATGCACAAGAATCTAGGTGTAAAGGACTGTATTATTATGATAACTGCCGCCAAACGTCAACCCAAGACGACAAGGCCCTCTAAAGACCAACCTTATCAAATACTTACAAATAACACCTGAGAGACGCCAACGCCTGATCATGATAACTGCGCCCCATCATATTGAGGTGGTTGAGCAAATGATAGGCTTGGTATAGAGGCTGCCTGTCTTGCCAGCCTTCACCAAGAGGCGAGACTTCATCGTAGCCGCGGTAGAAATCACTATTAAACCCCGAAAAAAGATACGTCAGCGCCATCTCAGCTTCACGGTGTCCGTAGTAAACCGCTGGATCAAACAGCCAGATTTTACCAGAGGAATCGGCAACGTGATTACCGCCCCACATATCACCGTGGATCAAACAGGGCTTTTCTCCGTCGTCGGGTAAGAGATCAATGATTTTATCCGAAAGTTTAGCCACTGCGGCACTGAGAGCTTGTGAGGAAAGCCCTCTCTTTTCGGCGAGCTTAAGCTGGTAAACGAGACGATATTCGTAAAAGAACTCCGCCCAAGTAATGTCTTCGCTGGTTTTTTGCGGTGTGTTTTTCTGCGGCATAGCACCGATAAAGTTATCTTGATAAAAGCCGTAATGCTCTGAAGTCATCTGATGCATGCGCGCAATACTGCGTCCGAAGTCGCGGTAAGAATGGCTCGAAGGTCGGCCTCTCTCGATATATTCCAAAACGAGCATGTCTTGATCACAGAAAATGACCTTCGGCACGTGAAGGTCTTCTACTTTTCTTAGTTCGTCAAGACCGCTCGCTTCGCAGGGAAAACTCATCTGGGACGAGGGAGCGGTTTTGCAGAAAACGACCGCTCCGTC
>CAZBDM010000241.1:0-1428 GCA_964490675.1 uncultured Oligoflexales bacterium | reverse complement strand
TTAAAAGCATCACTGGAATAGCCACCAGAAACAGGTGCTGAATCGATAACTCTTTGTGAGGTCGCTTGTTCGACTTTTGATTGCAATGCAGCTTGCATAAAGGCCAAGGCCTTTCCGGCAAAAAGGTTCGACGTTCTAGATGAATACATTGTGTTAGGGAAAAATAAAAGGGGGCTGGTTGCAACCCCCATAAAAAACGGCTTTTGTGTGTGTCGACCGTAATAAGTCTATTTAGGTGCGTAACATAAAAAGCCTCAATTCCGCACAAACTGTGAAGCTCTCATCTTAACCAAGACATTTTTGTTATCGGACTTCTCACAGACACTCTTTAGAACATCGCACGATTCGAAATATTACTCAGAAATATCAACACCTTAACGCTACGCTCAGAGAGCTGATTCTGCCTTTATCAATTGCCTAGAGATTACAAATATTTATTATGTATTGCGAAATAATATCTGGACAGCTTTCAGATAAACGACAATTTTTCCGAAATCTTAAGATGACACTTTGGAAGAAAGGCGGCATATTTCTCCCTTAGTAACCGGCAAAGGGTTTAATACGAATACAACTGTGGTTTTGACGAAAAGAGGAGAACCGGTTATGACATCTAAAATCACAAAGATTGTTCTGTTATTTTTGCTAGCGGTCCCTTCTTTCGCGCAGTCTTCCGATAACGTTCTTCTTCAGACGCTTGATTCACCTAAAAACATCAATCCCACCGATGTGATCGTTTGGGAGCTTGCTGGCGGTGAAGCTTACAGTGACAACAAAGTCCTGATCAACCTGCGGCTTACGACCAAACAGAACTTCACCCTTTACACCACTAAAGTAAAGTTCAACGGTGCTGCTGGTTATACAGCAGAAATAATCACAAAGCCTGAGATTGAAGTGATCAAAGATCCAATCACTTCAAAGGAAGTCGAGGTTTTTCGTGCCGGTGAGTTTCAAGTGTTATTCACTGGCCTCGAACCTTTTACAAAAGAAAGCTTTCCTCTTTCGATCACTTTTCTAGGTTGCACTTCTAAGATTTGCTTGTTGCCTTACACTCAGAACTTCGATGTAAAGGTCTTTTCTTTCCCAACCGCTTTCATTCACCCCAATCAAAAGAATAATGAGCAGCCCGATGACACTGCCGAAACGTCGACAGGCGCTGTTTCTGCGGAAAATGCTGAGCAGGCATCCGTTGATGGGGGTTGCAGCGAGGAGGGATTTGAAGAACAGCTGAACTGTTATTTAAAAGAAGGCGGCCTGCCGATCGCAATGATTCTGCTTATTATTTTTCTTGGTGGACTGGCGACAAACTTGACGCCTTGTGTCTACCCCATGATCCCAATCACCATAAGAGTTTTGTCTGGTCAGGGAGGATCACCTCTTTTTGCTTCATCAGCATACGCTCTTGGTATTTTATTGACCTACACAGCTCTA
>CAZBDM010000240.1:3807-6678 GCA_964490675.1 uncultured Oligoflexales bacterium | reverse complement strand
AGTACCCGTAATAGTCTTTCTTGATTCGGTACAACAGGACAACCGTTAGGTGGCTTGTTATTGAGAACATCTAAATAATTAAACGGAACAGATAAAACCGCCATTCTCTTATCGAAGGTAAACCCCTTCCAAACCGTATTATTACAAACGGGTAGAGAATCAAGTAAGTAAAAACTACGCATGAGAACATGATCGGGTGGTATAGCCTGCCACCCCGATAACCTTGGATCATTAAACAGACTTTCATCCATCAATCGCTCGGCATCTCCCATCGCATGACTGTTTTCAATAATGAGAATGCCGCCACGTTTGAGCCAATAGACAAACTTAGGGTCGATCTTACCTTTTACTCTCGGAATATAATTAGCAGAAGCAAGCCATAGCCAAGGTTGTTCAAGAGCCAGATCGTCTACACGATCGAAGAAAAGACCACTAAAGGCAACTTCAACACTGGTTCGATGAGAAATTTCTTTAGC
This sequence comes from uncultured Oligoflexales bacterium, assembly GCA_964490675.1. Lineage (GTDB taxonomy): Bacteria > Bdellovibrionota_B > Oligoflexia > Oligoflexales > JAWKNZ01 > CAZBDM01. The sequence continues at coordinate 6,202 of CAZBDM010000240.1, read as the reverse complement.
GAGACTGGCTGTTTCAACCTGCGACTTATTAAACCCAACGAAGCTAAACTCTACACGCGCCTCTGCCGACTCGCTCATACCGATAAAAGAAGCAAGAAAGATAACACCTAAAGAAGCACCCTTGGAAAAACCAATAAGCTTTGAAATGAGATGCCATAGTACTTCAAGTGCCATGGCGCCGATGACGAAATAAGCGCATATTTTTAACCATGGAAGTGGGTCTTCTTTATCTTTTCTTACGGGTAGCTCGCTTTGCGAAAGATCGACTTGCGATGACCACCTGGGTGGTAATGACTTATAACTGACAAGATTACCAATGCTTTCTCCTAAAGGGATATTTGATAACAGCTTGGTCTTTCTATCTTCACTGAGTGGCCAAATTTCGGCTGAAATATCTGCAAAGCGCGGCCAACCTTCAGTATCTTTGGTGACTCCCATGACTTTCTGCCATTTTAATAAGTCACGTACGAGTACGGGTAAAGTTGCGTGACTGAGACCTGTTTGAAGGGATGGATGGAGAGGGATCGTAAATGCTAATACTTCTAGACCACTAGCTTGATTGCTTTCGATCCAAGCGAGCGACTGTGCATAAGCCCCTAAGCTACCACCTACTTGTGAAGCGCCAATTGACTTTAATAGATTAATGTAAGTCGTTCGATTAGTAACATCTTTACAGTAGACCGGTTCTTTCGCATCAGCTCTCGGTGCTTTTAAGAGTCTGTGATAGCACCAACACAGCTCACCGTAATCCGCATTGATACTGGCTGGACTCAACCAAACTTTTGGTAAATCTGACAACTCCTCTGTATTCTGCGAACCACTGGCGCGTTTGATTCTTTCGGTCACAATAGATTTAGGACAAAACTGATCGACCCCCCGACCATATCCCCCGGTAATAATCCACAACGGGTAGTCTTTTGGTTTAGGCCCAGGCTGCTTAATATGATCATGCCTTTTAACCCGGAAGCCGAGCACTTCAAGAATCACTTTTAACTGATAGGCACCATCTTCTAAGATCTGTTCTCCTTTAGACTCACTGATTTGTAAGATATCTTTTCTTGAGCCCAAGACTGGAGAGCGAAAATCATTATCAAGCTCTATGGCGTCACCTTCCATATCGGTAAGCTTCCATAAAAGGAACTCATCTTTCTTACCTTCACTGCTTTCGATATTGGAGACTGCCCAACTTGCTCTTATGGTAATACGTTCTCTTCCAGCGGCCATCGTCCAAGGAATGGAAGCAAGTTGTTTACCACGATAAGTCGCCTTTAAAACACCTTTTGCCTGATCAAGACCGCCACTTCGACCAATTTCAATGTCCCAATCCATTGTTGGGGCAAAAGGCGCCGATAGAAAGTGTGCTTTATTGATATAAAAATTGTCTGATGCCTGACTAGCAGAACCGCCAAGATCGACAAACAAAACATCCATTTCCTCAAGAAGATACTTCCAGTTAAAATCATCCCATGAGTGCTGATTACGATCGGACATGATAAAAAGCCGATCAACATCACCTAAGTTTTCTGTCTGACGTTTAAGAGCAGAACCAATGCGCAGCCCTGGTCTATGCCAGCCAAGAGCTAAGATCTTCGATTCTATATCTTGACGACTCGCCACTTCAAAGTAGTCTTGACTATGACTTGTCGAAACAGTCACACGCCCACCTGCTTTGAGAGATTCCACCAGGGTTCCAAGGCGAGAAACCAAATCATTAAGATTGATATGACCAGCCACAGATGGACTTAAATCAACAAAAATATGAATCCGAGTCTGGTCAGGTTCAAAAGGTGTAAAGATTTGTTGGCGAGGTTGCATAGTAAAGAAAATAATTGTCAAAGCTGTCATCACAAATGCTAGAAACGAAACTAGAGGTGGCCAGGTCAGGCGTAATTTTGGCAGTTGACGTGACTCGATTCTCAGAATTCTAACAATGGGAAACCAAACCCTTTTTTGTCTTATACGTATTAACCACCAAATAATCGCGCCAACAAGAGCAATGGCAGCAGTGATCGCCGAAATCGTCGCTAGAGAAATCTGTAAGTTAGATAAATTCAATCTGGCTTATCCTGTCGTAATCGCAGATATAAAGTCTAAGTAATAGGCAATGGAAGTGGTATTCGTTGCTAGCAAGTAATCGCCATTGCCGCTTTTCAATCTTTTCTCCAGCCTTCTTCGCCATTCGTGCAGACCATTTTGAAAATTATCTGCGGCAAACAAAGATTGACCGAGGTATTCTTTTCTTTCGAGACTCTCATCAAAGTAACAAACATCTGGTTGTAGCCACGAAATATCGGTTTCGAGGGAGCTTAAGGTATGAATGAGACAACGATGGCGACCATTTTCAAGAAAACCACCATAATTAGCCTTGCTCAACGCATCCCCCACCCAGTAAACA
>CAZBDM010000240.1:2912-3797 GCA_964490675.1 uncultured Oligoflexales bacterium | reverse complement strand
AAACAAGATCAGATTTTCGTTTTGAGAACTTATCAGGTAAGAAATTTCTTTCGAAAGATGCAGCAGAGAAGTCATGTTGTGAAACATCTTCAAAGATATTGACAATCTGAAATCCATCTCGCGGTCTAAAGCTAAACTCCGGGACATCTTTATTTTCATCAAGATAAGCCCATAAAGTAACGTGATCTCCCATGCGTAAATGCACCTGAGCGATGTGAAGGGCTATGCGGGTAGCGACATCAATCTTTTTAGGAACCCCTTTACTCACCTCTTCAAGGAAAGGTTCTCGCGGCCAATCCATCGTGTCACTGACCTCAAGGCAAACTTCAATTCTTGCCATCGCTTCGTCACGCTTTTCTCGAATGATCAGCTGGTCTGTTCGCGCATAGGCTTTCCAATCAATCATATGGACGGGATCACCTTGAAAAAAACGTCGCGAAGACTCCGGCGTACGGCTTGCTCTTTTAAGAGCTAGAAGCTGACTGCCGTGAATACGCGCTCTGTTTTTTATGATCCGAGAACTAAGCTCAAGTGGCTGCCGGGGGTGCAGAGCAGCTAAGGTCGACAGATCAATTTCAGCGACCATACTATCTTTCACCCTTGGCTAAATGACTGTATTTTTCTTCAAGACGAACAAGAAGCTCATCGATGATAAAATCTTCGTCGATTTGATCATGCAGAGACTGACTGGTTAAGCGCATACGATGACGCAAAACAGGTTTTGCCATTCGTTTGATATGACTCCACCGGACACTTTCACTACCCTCGATCAGTGCTAGAGCACGACTTGTTGAAATCAAGCTAATACCAGCACGGGGACCGGCACCGTACCAAATTGCCTTACGATATTTTTCCGGACATTGTTCATCTTTTGGGCGAGTAGCA
>CAZBDM010000240.1:0-2902 GCA_964490675.1 uncultured Oligoflexales bacterium | reverse complement strand
AGCACGAACAAACTCATTAATGCCATTGATAATTTCGTCGTCGATTTTGATGTTCACGGCCCAGCTCATCAAGTCTCTGAGCTGGTCTTTATCAAGGCTCATATCTTCTTTGTGTTGATCGTCGTAGTGCTTTTCACCGACGAGACTATCTGAAGCATGTTCTTTGAGTATCATGAGTTCAGCTTCTGACTCTGGATATTTGACCAGCGTATGTATTAAGAAACGGTCAAGTTGAGCTTCTGGGAGTGGAAAGGTACCTTCTGATTCAAAGGGGTTTTGAGTCGCAAAGACAACAAAAGGACTCGGTACTCTATGGACTTTACCACCGACGGTGACATTTCTTTCTTGCATACACTCAAGCATGGCCGACTGGGTTCTTGGCGAAGCACGGTTGATTTCATCAGCCAAGAGTAAATTGACGAACACTGGCCCAGGAGAAAACTCAAAGGTTCTCTTTTGGGTTTCTGGGTCGACATTGAGCACCTCCGATCCAACGATATCAGAGGGTAAAAGATCGGGCGTAAACTGAACCCTTCCAAACTGCAATCCCAAATGTCTCGAGAAGACCCTCACCAAAGTGGTTTTGGCAAGTCCAGGAGCTCCAGTCATCAAGATATGACCTTGTGCAATTAAACAGCAGAGTGTTTCAACAATCAGCTCATCTTGACCAAAAATACTCTTTGAAACACTTTGTCTAAGACCTTTAGCCAAATTGTGCGCTTGTTCAAATGTTGTTAGCACTTTAAATGATTTGTCTGTACCCACGTTTGCTCCGTCTTGATTGAGTCAGCAAGATACTATTTATCTTTGATAGTATAACGAGTTTCATTAAAAAAAGTATGAGTCTTCCTGAAAGAAAGAGATTTTTTTCGTCACCTTAGCAAATCACTTCACGATCGCAGTCAAATAGGCGCATTTTACCTAAAGTGTTTCTTTTCATCATTATAGGGGACAAAACTTATGAAGTTAGTAAGAGAAGCTGGAGGAGTAGCTCTTGAGTATGTTCTTGTCACAACTTTTGCCATGGTGATGAGCCTCGCCATGCTTGCAATTGTGACATCAGTTATCGAAAGCAAGCTCGAAGTCGTTGCTGAGCGGTTAGGAATTGAATGGGAAGAGATTTCTCTCAACCCTTTTCGTCTTGATTAAAATGAACGCAGTTCACCTTTTTTTGTTGGCCACAACGATTGTCTTTACTGTCGTTATCAATCAAAGCCAAGAGCAGCGCATGGCAACCTTTGAGCATGCTTTGACGCTCCGTCTGTTGCTACTGAAAAACCCAAAGCAGGCGATCGATCGCTATTGCCAGAACAAGGGACTCTTTTCTTCCCCGGGGAGTCTCTGCGAGATCAAAATCGATTGGCGGCGCGATCAACTTTACCAATCACCTTGTCGGACGGACGCCTCGAAAAGACGCTTTCCACCACGCTATTACCGGATTCGCTGGACGTGCAGAAGCTTATTATTTGAAGGTAAAAGTCAGAGCGGTTATGATGAATGGGTTCTCTTCAGATAATTGGTTATGGTAAGAAAGAATTTAAGACAGCACGCACATGTATATCGGTATAACAAAACTAGAGTTTTCCCCAGAAAGCAGCACCGGTCAGGACTTCAAAGCAGCTAAAGCACTTTGCCAAAGCATCAAGGCGCGCTTTAAGGTGATATCATGCACTTGTTCCACCATAGAAAAAGACGGCGTGACTTCGATTGCCTACGCCGCCTTTGGTTCTAATGAGTCCCAACTAGGATCGTTTCTTGAACAAATCGCTGACTTTTGTGAAGGGTCGGGCTTTGGACGAATCGAAAACCACAACCGCATCATTGAATCTCTTGACCATATGGACGAAGAAGATGAGGATGATTAAACTTTTTAATTGAAAGCTGAATCACCGTAATCAAGTCTGAACTCACCACGTCTATTCTGACGGTAAGCTCTCACTGACTTCTCTTTCACCAACGGTCGCGACTCACCGAAGTAAAGGTCTCGTAACCTAAAATCACTGACACCTTTTTTCACTAAGTAGCGTTTAATCGCCTCAGCTCTTCTCTTACTCAGTCTATCGTTATGTCCTCGCGGTCCTTGTTCGTCGGCATGGCCGTGAATTTGGATCTTTGCAAGAGGATCTTGATCTAGACCTTTAGCAATCTTATCGAGCTGATCTTTAAGATCGGGCGTCAGTTCTGCACTATCAAACTGAAAGCGCAAGACGATTCCGGCGGGATCGAAAGGTTTGTAGTCGGAGATTGAATAATCTTCGACCTTCTCGTCCATACCAACATCGTCTTCAGAGGCAACTTCATCGCCAGTGCTTTCTGTGCCTGTCAGTGAAAAATCTTCGACGCCTTCATCTGATGAAGTCGCCTCATCATTCATCACAGCAGACTCATAATCGCTGGCCTCTTCAGAAGCCGCAACCTCTTCAGAGCTCTCACTAGATTCTGCCGAAGACTCATCGATACTGTCCGAAGACTCATCGACTGCTTCTGACGAATCCGCTTCTGCGCTCGTTTGATCTTCAGGGGGTGGAACGGTGGAGAAATCGAAGGGTTCTTCGACTTCCGATTCATTTTCATCAGTCGTTGTACAGGCTGATGACACAATCATCAAAGCCGTACAGCTTGATACAAGAAACAATTTGGGAATCGACTTTAGGAGCATCAACTTTACCTCACAACAAAAACAATGGGAATTTAACAACGACAACCTAGAACGGGGGACAATTGATGCTGAGGTTCAGGACAAACCTCTAGCTCCGTTATTTTGATTATTTTTTGATCAGTATGCAAATTTTATTAGAAATAATCAATGAAACATGAGTGTTATGGTCAATTATTCAGAAACTTCGAAGACGATAGACCCATCATATCCGCGTGGGTGATCAGGGTGACCGCCTTTGCCGCC
>CAZBDM010000239.1:4098-6684 GCA_964490675.1 uncultured Oligoflexales bacterium | reverse complement strand
GGTCGACAAGTTTTGCAAGTCCTGTTGTCAATTGAGCAACCCGGTGTGAATGACCACTTGTCGTTGGATCCCGTTGCTCAATTGCGGTAACAGCAGCATTCACAAAACCGACGAAGAGTTTCTCGATTTCATCTTGCATATTGGCGTTTTCGAGGGCAATACCCGCTTGTTGGGCAACGATCTCAGCGTATTCGATATCTTTTTCGTTGAATGGTTGGACGTAAACTGAAAAGTCTTCTGGATTGTTTAGCTTAATATGGCGGTCCGTCTTTCCATTAATCAGCTGGATAACCCCGACGACGTTGTGGCTTATGTCAAACATCGGAACCGTCAACATTGAATGAGATTCATAGCCTGTTTGTTGATCCCAAGAACGATCGTGGCGCGCGCCAAAAGGGTTTTTTGCAGGATCTGGATCGAGTTGGTAGAGATCGGGGATATTGATCGTTTTTCTATGAAGGACAGCGTTACCGACAACGGAGTTTTCATTGATCGGCAGCTCGAATTCGTGAAGGTTCTGAGTAATCGAGTCATTTTGAGTGAACCGAAAACGCAAGCGTCCATCGTCTTGAACCTCGTGAAAGTTTTCCACTGTATAGATCGAGCCTGCATCAGCATTAGTGATTTCGCGAGCTTTCGATAAAATGAGATTAAGTAGTTTTGGAATATCTCTCTCACCATTGAGCTCTCTGGAAATTGAGAATACGTACTTAATATCATTTGCGGCTTGGGCAACCACTTCTTTTTCGATATTGGTTTGGTTAAGTAGCTTTTGATAGCGATCAATCGAATGGACACAAGCATGGAGGTTAGCTTTTGTTGTTGGAAGAGCTAAAAACTGAATGTGCTCGTAGGTTTCTTCGTCTAAAAATTCCCGGAGCTTATCTTCAGTTGCCACGCAAATGGTCGCGACACCAGGAATATTGGAATCCTCGATAAAGGGTTTTCTGGTTTCTTGATTGCGCCATATTTCTGGCCCAACAAAAATTTTCGTGAGACGACCTGTGGTCAGTGTTACGACTTCATCATCGACAATTTTAAGATTGTATTGCTTGTATTCTTCCTCAGATTTAAACACTTCAATGAGTTTTTCAAAGCTGGTCACAAATCCTTGCGACTCATTTGCAAGATTATCGAATTTGTGGGCACTGGTCATAAAAGCATCGCCTCGAGCAATCGGTTGATTCTTGTCGGATGGAAAAGTTTAAATAAGATATCTTCCTTTATTCTATGTTATTTAGATTGTCAGTTCTATGTGCATATTCTGCAGCCTTGGAGGAAAGAAACTTGGATTATGGTGCAATTGTCGATGTTGAAACGACGGGTTTAAACTGCAATGAAGATAAGATTATAGAGATCGGTCTTATTGTCTTCGCGGTGGAGGGAGATGACTCTCCCAAGATCGTTCATGCTTTCGGAGGGCTTGAAGATCCCGGTGTCGGGTTGTCCCCGGAAATCATCAAAATCACCGGGATAAAAGATAGTTATCTGAAAAATCAAAAGATCGACTGGTTGCACGTAAGATATTGGCTCGAAAAAGTCTCGATTGTCATCGCACACAATGCCGAATTCGATCGCTCTTTTCTAGAAAAGGTTGCGGAGTTGTCCGATCTCAAACTTCACTGGGGATGCTCTCAAAGACACGTGGATTGGACGGCGCATGGATTCAAAACACAAGCTCTTAATTATCTGGCCGCTGATCATGGCTTCGTTAATCCATTTGCCCATCGCGCCTTGTTTGATTGCGCCACAACCCTGCGATTGATCGGTCCCTATCTTGGTGAGCTCATCGAACGCAGTTACGAAAGACAATTTCATGTTAAGGCCGTAGGAGCGGCATTTGAGGTAAAAGATCTATTAAAAGCAAGAGGTTACCGCTGGGACGGAAACGAAAGAGTCTGGTCTAAGTTTGTTTTCGAGAGTTCAATGGCAGAAGAGAGAAATTTTTTGCAGGAACAGATTTACTGCGGAAAACCTAGGCACGAAGAGGTTGAGGTGGTTTCTTCTTAGTCACAGGCTGGTCATATTTTCTCAATTTTTACAGTTGGTTCAGTATTAGACGGTAGATCGATCTAATGGTATGTTATTGACGCCCGAATTGTGGTATGTCTCACCGGAAGAGACTGAGGAGTTTTGCTCAATTTCCCAAATGGCTAAGGGGGCATCATGCTGAGAACAATGCTGAAATCAAAAATTCATCGTGCGAAAGTCACCGATGCGAACCTCGAGTATGAAGGATCGGTCTCCATCGATCCTAAGCTTTGTGATGCTGCGCAAATCTGCGAATTCGAACAAGTTGAGATTTACAACTGCAATGCCGGAACACGGCTTTCTACTTACGTGATCTACGGTAGCGAAGGAGAAATCTGTCTCAACGGTGCGGCAGCGCGTCTTGTTCAAAAAGGCGACTTGGTCATTATCTGTAGTTATGTGCAGATGCAAGAAGATGAGATCAAAACACACAAACCTAGTCTAGTGTTTGTTAATGCGGACAACAAGATAGTCAGTCAAAGCTAAGGACGCCATAAGGCAGCTTACTGCGTTGCTAGCCATCCAGCTCTACCAGAATGTACGTTATGGTTGCTA
>CAZBDM010000239.1:0-4088 GCA_964490675.1 uncultured Oligoflexales bacterium | reverse complement strand
CCTTGCATGTAAGGCAACAGATCCTTTGGGTTTATGGCCAGGTCCAAAAATCTTTCATTTTTCAATTTTCAGGGAGCCTTGATCCACTTTCCGAGTCTTCGGTCGTTAGCTGGTCCTTCTATACTAAGATCTTTCTTGTAGATCGTCTGGTTTTGCGGACCTACAGCTTCTACGTTTAGTTGCCAGGATTTCGAAACTTCACTTTCAATCATTACGTAGTTCAGAATCCCTGATTGTCCGGCAACCATATAGGGACTGGGAAATTTTTTAATCGTTTCTGGAAACATTTTTGAATGAATTCCACTTGAGGTGACTTCAAAGGTCTCGTAGCCGAGGACTGTTTTTGGTATTTTTTGTAGTTCTGTTAGGTGGCGGTCACCACTGACAAAAAGGACTTGCGTAGGGATTTGACGTAAATTTTCTTTGAAGTCATCAAAGCTCTTACTGTGGTTACCCGCATAAGACTCAAAAGGATGATGGGCCCCAAAAAATTGATCGCCACTAATCAGCCATGTGGGAGTCTCGTCAGAGAGTTGTTGCCAAAGCCAGGTTTCTTGTATCTCTCCAAAGTGAGTTCCATGATGACCCTTGAGATCTTTTTTGCTGCGAAAACTGCGATTATCGAGAAAGACAAACCTCTGTTTAAAAGCTTCGAAAGATGAAGAAACACCTGGGCCGTGCTCAAGAAAGCCATCAACTTCTTCTTGCGGATAAACGGCAAAGAAAATCTTCTTGCTTTCTTTCTTCCAGCCCATTGCAGCTCCAGCATCGTTAACCCCATAATCGTGGTCGTCCCAAGTTGCAAAGATGGGAATGAGTTTTTCTGCTTTATAGAGATCTACAGCGTTGAAGGTTTCCATGTAGCGCTCCCAAAGATCACTTGGTCTAGGAATTAAAATGGGAGTTCCCTTACGCCAGTCTCCGTAGGTGTTATCGCCAATAAGAAAAATCAAATCAGGTTGCCTTGCCAGAAGCGATCCCCACATATCTTTCTGCTCTTCTAGGCGTGAGTCTTCGATACAGGAAGCAACCGCGATTTTCGGTTTTTTCATGTCAGTATCTAAAGTTTCGAGGCTGCGTCGATCAACGAGTTCGTCACCCTCATGCACCTCCAAAATGTATGTACGACCAAGTTTTAGGTGCGAATAATTGAGCTTTAAAACCGACCATTGAGAGCTGCCGTAGTTGATGACTTCCTGCCAGGTTGCAGGTATGATCGTGTCTTTATCTTTCAGTCTAACTTTTAGACTTGAATTTGTTTTTTTTACGATTGAGACTTGAGTCGATGTTTTGTTTGTCGTGCCTTGTAAGATTGGTAGAGCTGAAGCGAGATTAGTTAACAACATTATCGCTAGCGATAGAGATACATACTGGATTGCGGCCATGCTCATACTCCAAATCAAGACACAAAAATTCTGAAAAGGTATCTTCTAATAATGTCTGCGGACTTGCTGGTCAACCAATAATGATGAGATCTTTTAATCTTTATATGCTTTTTATTCTGCAATTCGGATTTGTCTTGCCGTGTTACGCACAATTTTCACCACCTTGGCAACCCGAGGATGCCAAAGGGGTTGATAGAGAAAGTACGGGTAAGGAAATCTACGGAGATGTAAGAAGTTTTCAGTTTTTGCCTCATAGCCGACGTCAATGGCAGAGTAAACAAACGGGCTACCGCGTTACTGCCGGAAGTTTGGATATCAAAAAGTTCTATTTTTTTGAGGAAATTAAGTTTTCGGCAGATCCAACCGGGGATGTCGATTTTTCATATCGAAGTGTTCGAAAACAAGACCTCGTTGAGCAGCGTGAGGAACGACAAGCCAAAATGGCATTTAGAACATTTTCTCATCTTTACCTTTCCATGATGGGCTACAGTGATTTCGATAAATCTCATGGTGATCTTGGCGGATCAATCGAGTGGCGACAAGCCGTTGATAAACAGTTGGTGTTTTCCTACCTTTCGGTTGATCAGTACTTTAACGATAAAAAAGATGAAGGTTCTGATATTTACCGAAGGCGACCGCAACACTTTGCTCACGAAGGCAAGTGGCGGTTCTCCGACTCGTACCTGGCTTGGTTCGCCGCCTATCACAGCCCTTTGCGTTGGAAACGAGGAGAACAGTTTTATATATACGACTTTCAAAGGCGTGAAGCTGCGTTCGATTATTTTATGAGGATTGATGATCACTGGAATATGACGCTCAATTTTTACTACGATTATAAGTTTGAAAGCAAGTCTTGGTACGGAGAAGAAGGTGATGAATCGCTGAATGTCTTTGCCAAAGGGCTAGATCGGCAGGTCTATAAAGTCTTTGGAGAAACAAGTTATAACTTCTCTGCAAAAGAATATCTCGCGACCTCGCTATCGGCAGCTTTTCGAAAGTCAGATTATCACTATCAAAACCCTTCTAACTTCAACGATGATGATGCTCCCGAGCCAATCGATAGTGATTTGCAAAGAAGAGATGTCATTCTTGCTTCTCAGTATTACGACCCATTTAAGGACAGTAAACACGGTTTGGTCTATGGACTGTTTCTTAGTTTTCCGCAGGTTTATGTCAATTCATGGTCTCAGTCTTTTGAAGTGAAGCCTCAACTTGCTTGGGAGTATCGTATTAACGACAATAGCTTTATCCTGCTTAACACGACCTATGATCTAGATGAAACAATTGCGCAGTTTCCTTACGAAAACGGATTCCCTGGGTGGGATGGGGGCAATGCTCAGTTTCAATTGACCTTTTGATTCTGCGATTCTCCCTCAAATTATTAGGTAATCATTGCTCTAGCCGACGCATTAAGGTGCACTTGGCACATGAGGTTTGAAACTGATCGCAGTAAGTGCTTGGATTTTCTGAACACGGCTATCGGTATATCACTTGCAAAATAAAATATAAGAAGTTCCAAAAAAATCAGTGGTGGGGGCTAGGGCAATGAAAAGATTTAGAAAAATAAAAGCATTTTTTAGCACGCTAGTAGCTTTTCTGCTAATATCGGCGATTTATCAAGCCTGTGGAGAAGATCCTGATAACCTATTCGTAGAGTCACGGTCGGATTATTCATCTTCTCCTAAAGAATCGGAAAGTATGACTCAGCAAGAAATTGATCAATGTCTAACAAATGGTGGTGTCATCACAAAAACCGAAGGTCACATGCAATGTAGTTTTACGGTTGGCTCTGATAATATCCAAGAAGCACAGGTCGATACTGGGTGTGCAGTTGAAGAGACGGAAGTAGGGGTCATCGTCAGTTGTGAAGGTTCAGATAAAGTTATTGTTAGACATGGTCAAGATGGCATTGGTTGTTCTGCGATAGAAGTTGCTGAAGGATATGAAATCAGTTGCAGTGACTCAAAGCCGTTTATTGTTCGTCATGGTAAGGATGGTAAAGATGGAGAAATGTGTCAGGTCACTAAAACTGAAGAAGGAGGCTTAATTAGTTGCGGTGACGATGAGCCTGTTCTTGTGACGCATGGAGAGGACGGTGAGGACGGTGTTAACTGTCAGGTTACTGAAACAGAAGAAGGTGCAATTGTATCTTGTGGTGAAGGCAGTGATGTGGTGGCAATTAAGCATGGCGATGATGCAAGTTTACCAGATTCTTCAATAGTCTCTAGTATTGACCCATGCGGTCCGCATGATGGGTTTGACGAAGTCCTGCTTAAGATGAATGATGGGCGCTATATCGCTTATTTTGAACATGGATCTAAAAGACGTTTCCTAACGATTCTCGATCCAGATACTCAAGCAGGTAATTACAAAACTACTGATAACCAGGCTTGTACGTTTACCATTACTAGTGAAGGAGACTTATTTTGGTGAGCCGCTACAATTACTCATTGAACTTTTTGATTTTTGGGTAAATTTTTACAACATCCCCCAATAGAACAAACATTTTTTTTGTTTTACAAAAGAGCTTTGCGTGTTAAAATTTCTGCCCTAGGTATTTATGTCTTCTCAAATTCTTGTTTACGACGGATCCGGCATCAGTTCCGCTTGTGCCAACCAGACACTCAACCAGATCCGCTCTCTTGCAGACGGACGTCGTTATTCCGTTCTTCGCTTTTCCGAGCGCCCCTTGGATCGCGAAGA
>CAZBDM010000238.1:4021-6686 GCA_964490675.1 uncultured Oligoflexales bacterium | reverse complement strand
GAGATGGGCAGTGATCAGCGGTCGACTTTTGATCAGGCAAGAAGCGGAAACCAGTGGTTCGATAACCAACAGTTTTCGCAATTCAAAGACCAAAGCTCGCAGAATTTCAATGAGCCTCAGACAAAGTTTTTAGGGATGGCAGGATCTGTTTTCTCAGACATGCGACCAGAACGTATCAATCTTTCGAGGCCATTACCGTCGCTTCATGACAACGGACGCATTCAAGTGCTTGCATAAAGGTAATCAATGAAAGCATCTTTACAGCGCCAAATCGCGCCGCAAAACCCAGTCGCTAAGAGCCTCAACTTTAGCGATCAAAAGGTTAAAAACGCCCCGACCGGAAGGGTTGCTGCTCCGGGTAGTGATGTCGATTTTAAGTCTCTTCTTTTAAACTCCAACAAAGCCGAACAAGCTCGCCAAGAAGCCCGTTCAAACGGTGATTTATCGTCGGCTGATTCTTATCAGGACTTTTTAAACGAGTTAAACCGTCAGACCGATCAGCAGCGTGTTCCCAAAAACTCGCTCGATAAAAACGACTTTTTGACTCTTTTTGTCACCCAGCTTCAGCACCAAGACCCGTTAAACCCAAAAGACGGCGCTGAGATGGCCTCTCAGTTAGCAGAGTTTAACGGTCTTGAGCAAATGATGAATGTCAATAAAGCCCTTGAACGATTGGAAGGTGCTCAAAAAGCTTCGCAGTCTCTCAACTACATCAATTACATTGGCAAAGAAGTGGCGATGAATGGCGGTAAAGTGCAGCTAGACGGCACCAAGATGATTGGTGATGTCAGTTATAAACCGGCAGCCCCTGCCAATCAAACCATGCTTGAGGTGAGAGATGCGGCCGGCACAGTTGTCGCGACGAAAGATCTAGGGCCGTCTGAAGGTATCGAAAATAAGCTTGTCTGGGATGGGCTTGGCAAAGATGGTGAGAAGCTTCCTAAAGGAACGTACTCCTTTGCGATTAATGCAAAGAATATGAAAGGTGAAGATGTTCCTGTCGAAGTGTCGACACGCGTGAAGATTACAGGACTTAATCTGAGTGATGAGAATACGAAATTTTACACTTCCCTCGGAGAGATGGACTTTACTGAGATCGCCGCGATTGGAGAAAGCGGCTTCGGCCAGCATCAGCTTTCTTCAAATGGTGCTGGAGCTCCTCAAGGTCCTGCTGCAAAGGCCGTCGGGACAGCAACAAAAGATGTCGGCAATGAGCTAGCAAAGGCCCCGCAAGCAGCAGAAAATCCAGTCGCTCCGGGCAAACCGCAAAACCAGGCGGTTGATCCAAACGCCCTGCGAGAACAACTCGCTAAGGCACAGCTGCAGCAGGCTGGTGAGCAAGAAAAACCAGCAGAACAGCCGGCTCAAATTGAAACCACTTCTAACCATAACCAAAACGGTGATGGTAAAGAGATGGCGACGCCCATTAATCCTTTTATGACACAGTCTATGCCTCACAAGGCTTCTGAGCCTTTCCCGGGGAAGTAACTATAAAACTAAAAAAATACATAAAATAGCCATATAGCCAAATAAGCTCTGGTCTAATATCATATTGCCTAGAGCATTCGTGATAGGTGGTAATTGATGGCTAAGATATATCTTCTTGCGGCGGTTTGCCTTTTCTTTACAAGCTGTACTGACCCGGAAAAAGAAGAAATAAAATCTCCTGTGATAAAAGATGAGATCAACATTACGTGTACGGGTAAGCTTTCTATCTGCACGCAGGAGTACGCACCTAGTTTTTGCCAGGCTCAAATCGCCGACAATCAACAAACCAAAAAGCATTACGGATGGGGATCCAATCGTTGCAAGGCTCTACAGTATCTCTACCAAAATCTTTGTCAAAAAGGATATACAGGCAAAGTGGCAGGGACCATCGATTGTCGTCCCTCCGCCAGTAAAAATAACTGTCCCCCCAAGAAATCCGACTGTCCAGAGACGGCCAATAACCCAACAACTTGCATGGCAAAAAAATATAATGATCAAGATCTCCCGCAATCGTTCGATCTTAAGGGCACAGGATCTGGAAAATGTCAGGCGGAATACGACCTAAAATGGAAGGCCTGCATCAGAAATTTAGATCCTAAAGCTCTGAATGATATTTCATGTCAACCAACTGAAAAGAAGTCACCTTGAGGTTTTTATGAAAGTTTTTAATGTTGTGCGTTTTGGACTCCTTAGCGTCTCGCTGGTTGCTTTTGTTTCCTGCGGGGAAGAAGACAAAAAAGACGACTCCAGTGACGGCGATTGTGCGGGCTGTGTTGGTTATGGAAAAACGTTTGGATTTTCTGACGGTAAAGCAACGATTACTTTTGATGATGCTTCGGTTGGAGATCAATATATCTTGATGCCCTTTAGCGTCGGCAAAACCGAAGAAGGAGACTTTACCGATGGGGCAGGAAGTACGCAATTAAACTTCATTATACCTGCAGAACCGTCTGCAGCGGTGGCCATCAGATCTGATGACGCCCTACCTAATAAAGAAGACAATGAAGATAAAGATACGACCATTGAGGTCTTAAAGAAAAACCAGGCTTTTTATTCGAAAATGGTATGGGGGCGCTGGCAGGCCGATAAAAGTCTTGAAGATCAAGACGGTGAGTTCCTTACTTATTTGAGACTGTTAGATGAGACTACTGCTCGTATCAACAAGATTGAGGCCGTT
>CAZBDM010000238.1:3195-4011 GCA_964490675.1 uncultured Oligoflexales bacterium | reverse complement strand
GTCTTGGCTTTACAGATACAGCAAGTGGCGGACTTGAAGGTTTTTTTAAGGCCCATGATCATAAAAAGTGGAAAAGAAGCATTGCTGAAAAAGCCGAGCGAAAAAGACAAAAGGGTTTTTTAACAACAACTAAACTCGAAGCTTCATGTCCGGATAAAGGTGATGATTATCTCAGGCCAAGTACCGCTAACACAGCTGGCTTTGTCGAAGATGTTACCGTCAAAGACGTTGTCGCTGGCACAGACTACTGTATTGTTTATATCGACGATCCTGTTCAAGAAAACAAAGACAATATCAAAGCATCTGTCGAAGAGGCCCTTAGAATTTATAAAGACGTAATCTATTCAAGTAAGTTTGAGACCCTAACGGTCAAAGGCGATGATTATGCCTTTACACCGCATTTTGTTGTGATTGATTTTAGTAAGCTTGATAACTTACCAAATTCATTGAAATCTTACTTAGGCGCTTTTGTCGCTAACATCGGATTTAATCTTGATGCGCCGGCTCCGATGCTCTTTTTATCTGCAGACTTTACCAAACAAGGAAAAGAGGATAACGATTCGACTAAAGGTGAGTTTCATGGCACGATTGCCCATGAAATCCAACACGCGATTATGGATTACTATCGTGTGCAGCTACCACAATCTAAGGGACAAAGCACTAACCAAGAGGTTGTCATGGTGGACGAAGCGATTGCTCACTCGATGGAAGATATCTTTGGTTATGGTGAAGAAGGCTTTGATGACTTTGCCGGACAGTTTCTTGCCACAGCTTTCGGAGGTGATAATCCTTTTCTTGCTGGCAGTGGTTATGCCG
>CAZBDM010000238.1:0-3185 GCA_964490675.1 uncultured Oligoflexales bacterium | reverse complement strand
ATCAGTCGGTTTTTCAAACAAGTGGCGGGAAGTTTGACTCAGAAGGCCATAACACCTTTAGAGGCGCTACACAAACCTTACTCTATTATCTTATGAGTCAAAAAGGTGGCGTCGAGTTTAAAGATGGTAAAGTAAGCGGTGGGCCCGGCTTAGAGCTTCTTGTCGACCTTGTCACGTCAGATGATATTGCAACTGAAAATCTCAAAAACACTTTCGCTCACCCTTCTTGGAGTTGGCAAGACACGATAGCTAATTATCTCGGCGCAATCGTTGCGGACAACACCGAAGCGATTAAAGACCTTGATTCAAGATATGAAGTGCAGGAACCTGTAAAAGCTGTCACCGACTTACAAGGTACCAAAAACAAGACCTTTGGTATGCGCTTTAGCAACTTTCTAACCCTTGGTGATGTCATCGCAGAAGGCTTTATTGAAGAGCTTTCTGCTGATGAAGGAAAGACGACGAAAACTCTGTCTGTGTATACTTACCAATCAAAGCCAGTTCGTTACACAGTAAAAAGTGCGGAGGATTCCCTTGAGATCACTCTTGAGAACGATCCACTTGAAGGCGTCGGTGCAGCTGTAGCGATTTTAAGAGTGAAGTAAAAAAGTTAAGGGGATTTCTTTTGAAGCTCATTATAAAAGTAGTAGCAGTTGGTTTCGGTGTGATGGGCCTCTCTAGCTTGGGTTTTACGTCGCAAGAACAGGCTAAGTCAAAAGCGGACTCTACAAAAGAGTTCGGGGTCGTACGCATGTTAGGCTCATCCCACAACATGACCGCAACTCTTACCCAAAGAAAACCAGTCATAAAGAACACCCCCATTTGTCGTGACGAGATTGGTAAAAAGATCGGACGCCTGGGTGGTATGACAGTAGAAGTCGAAGGGAAGTGGAAAGACAGTGGTCTAACGCCGGGTGGGCGCTGTTTCTCAGCCGATTCTTTTGTGATCACAAAGGTCACTTCAGGAAGAAAGCCGCTTGTCGGTGTCTTGTCACAAAAGGAATTCGAATTTGTCGTCACAACAGATGATGGCAAAGTTCATAACCTTAGGAAAGTCTCATCAGGTCTTAAGGATCTTGTCGGTAAAAAGGTCATTATCGACGTTAAGCCACTGACCGGCCCGAAGGAAGGTAAGGTTTACAAGGTGGTCTCTTATTCGGCGTATCCTTAACGACACAGGTGAGCGGGACTTTTTAGATACATGAGCGCGTTTAGCTCAAAAAGTCCAACGATTTCAGTCTCTCAAAATTGGTATGACGCTTGCTATGTCTAAAGGCAGAGCGGACATACCACAAAGAAAGATAAACTTATGGAGGTATCAAATGAGTCGTGGGTTTAAGATGAGCTTAGCAGCCATTGTAAGTTTTATGTGGTTACTCAGCGGATCAGCTTCTTTTGCCAAAGATGGTGTTGAGAAGTATCTGATCACCATGCCAGGTCCTGAGGCAGCCATAGCTAAATCGTGGAAAAGTCTCGGTGAAGGAAAGTACGAGTTTACCATCGACTCAACCAAAAAGATTAAAAAAGGCGAAGTCAGCTTTAACACTCTTAAGAAGTCCCTAGAAAGAAAAAGCATCATCACCAAAGTGACAGGCGACGCTAGCAAGATTGTTGTTGAATACAAAGGCGATGAAGCAACTTTTTTAAAGAAAATCGCCAAGACACGCATTAAGGACTATGGCTCTGACGTGGATATCGCTCTTGAGAGCTCAGTATCCGACGGCGGTATCCGCGCCAGAACCTCATCAAGAGCCCCAGCTCCCGGCGAAGTCAAAGCTAAGATCGTCGGCAAAAAAGGCTCAGACCTGCGTGTCATGGTTATGAAAAAAGGTCCATCAGGTGTTCCCGACATACCAATGATGAGACCGATATACGTCAACCCAAAAGGTTACAAAACCAAACCAGGCCAAGTCATCTTCTTCAAGCCAAAAGCGAAGAAGGGAAAAACCTGGGAAGGAACAGACTTTAAAGACAAATAAACAGGAAACAAGACCCTTAGAACATCTTGCCCGATGTTGTTCCCAAAACCTTTGCAAGGCTTCCCCGCAATGAATAGAGATTCGGGGAAGTCTCTTTCTTTTTTTGAGCCTTCAGAATCCTTTCATACTGCGTTACAACTTCGCTGCGATCTCCTCATTTACCGTTAAGTAAACTGCGGTGATCTCGCTCGTTGTGCCTTGTCTGAAAAGATTCTGAAGGCTCAAAACAAATCATTCTGCGTTACAACTTCGCTGCGATCTCCTCACTTACCGTATTCTTTCATGATCAATTCGGTTCTTGTAAGACTATGGGCGACTTGGCCTTAAATAAAGAGACATTTTCCTTATGATAGTGTAGACGTCTTCTTCATTTTCTCCTAAGCGCTCTACTGCATCGCTAAATGCAGAGGCTTGATTTAAAGATCGATAGACAATCATTTCAACGACAATATTGACAAGATCGTTAACGGTAACGGTGCTTTCGACTGAATCTTTGTCATCGCGCAATTGCGCTACGACCGCTTGGATTGCATGATCGATAACATCATTTTCAGATAGCAGCCGATATAATTCTGGAGTGACCAATTGTTCTGACAACTGGTAAACTGCAGAGTCAAGCAACCTATTGACATCTTTGTCTTTTTCACAAGGAACGAGAGTTGTCATAACGTTATAAAAATCTCGACGGCGGCCTTTAGCGATACCTGGTTTTTTTCTCGTTCTTATCTGACTATTTGGACCGGGACTTCTTTCACCAACTGATATCCACCCCAACGATCTTGCTAATGCACGGTTCGTGAGAATCCTAAATGCTTCAGCTGTTCTTTGTATTGTCCTTCTTTCATGGCTCATTTCGCTTTCTATAGTGTCCATTGCAGCTTCAACAAATTGTTCCAAATAATGGGAGTAACGATTCACAAAACCGCTCCCAAATAGGTCGTCATACGGGACTTGCGCAATCATCATTGCTGGCGTGAGAAGAGCGACTCTCCTCCCAGGTCGAATCTCTGAGGAGGTCTGATTTCCTCTGCCGTTAGCCTGATCTAAATTTCCGTCTGTAAGAACTGCGCTGTCAGGTGGAACGGTTGCTTCAATTGTTGGCCCCTCACCTATTGACAGTGTCAAGGGTTCGGTTGCTTGGAGATCTACTATCGGAGAATCTCGCTGGGCAGCGACAATAACGCCACCAGTTTGAGTTGTTCTATC
>CAZBDM010000237.1:0-6695 GCA_964490675.1 uncultured Oligoflexales bacterium | reverse complement strand
AGCGCGTACACTGCGGTTTCACTCCTCCTTGCGCCTTTCACCCGTCCGAACTTCGCATCCGTTGATATTAAGGACTATTTTCAAAAAATTTCGGATCCCGAATATAAGAAGACAACCGCGGGTGTCATTTTACTGTTTTTCAATGACAAAAGTCCCGATGGCAGTGCCTTCTTTTAAGGGGCTGCTATCAAACTTTGCAATAGCTTTAGGGTCAGTCTCGGCTGCATTGCTTGATTCGTACCCAGTGCCACTGTCAGTGCCGGCATCCCAAGCGTATAAAGTGATGGTCTGTGACTCCAGCCAACTGTCCCCTTCGTATAGATCAAGATCAGCGATACCTACAAACCAGTCCGGTGATGGTGCGATCATCGAAGTCAATGATAGTAAGGAGCACGGATCGCCTGCTGTGAAGCTTATACTGGTATTTCCGGGGGAATCAAAAGGGCCGCTGGCAACAAGAAACTGATCAACGCTACCTTCTGAAACCTTACCTTCGATTTCGCTCTTTAGGCTAGTGGTTGCTCCTGTTTCTGCCATTTGCTTGATGCCGGCGGAGGCTTTTTCTCCTTCTTTCCACATGCTGTAATCGCTATTATGGAGAGCGCCAACAAGAGGAGAAAAATGCGGGTCGCCGGGGAAACTGTCGTTGGGGTGAGTATCTGAGGACCAGGTTGCGTTGAAAGTGACGGTATAGTCAGCGGTCGATTGTGCTTCGGTGGTGCAGGTTGAATTGTTAGCAGGGTTTGATGAGCTATCGTCGCTACTATCTCCGCAAGCACTTAAAAGGCTAGATAAAGTTTCAAATGAAACCTCCAAGGCAAATAATAACATTCTAAGTGGAATTCGTTTGACTCGTTAAATAGGTTACACGAAAATTCATATTAAATTAAGGTAATGAAATGGATGATTTAAATGTTGTTGATTATGCTTGGGTAGGCGATTCCGTACTGGGCCTTTACATGCGTATGTTACTACTCAAAAATGGTTTCAAAAGTGGTGCTGAAAGAGGCGAACTCTTCAAACATATAACCTCTAACCAGTTTCTCTCGTCATTTGGGAAGCCAACAGAAGTCGAGGCTGAGATCGGGCAGGTCTATATGATGTCGGGGTTAGAGGAGGCTTTTTCTCATATCAGAAGAATCATTTCTCCTGTTCTCTTTAAGCAACTTAAAAATAAAGGTTATGACTTTTTAGACGAATGTTAGAATCTCAGCAAAACTGTCAAGGCTAGCAAACGGTTTCGGCGTTTCTTTGTCATCAATCGAAAGATATACATTTCTCGCTACGTTGTGAGGCGGACTGAAACTTTTAAGCTGTTCCATCAGAGAAGATTCGAGTGCGGTGCCATAACGCGCCCAGAAAGAGCGAACTCCCAATCTATTACCTAATCCAATGTCTTTCTTAAGATTATCCCCAACCCAAATAACGTGTTTTTTTGCAATAGGGTCCTCGTCAAGATCGTAGTCCATTAGAACGGTTTTAAGGCCGCGAGTGCCCGGTTTCTCATACTCATCAGGCAATATCCGAATTTTACCCGGAAACCCGAAATCATTGCGATTAAGATGTTTTAAAAGGATTTCTTGATCGACTTTAATCTCGCCAAGCTCGCGATCTGTTGGAAGTTTTGGGTCTGCAAGGCCATAAACCGAATCAAACAGGTTGAGGACTCCTAATTTGTTTAGCTTCCACATCGCAACATAGCGGGGGGCATCGGTAAGAGCGACAATCGGGATATTAGGATGGTTTTGGCGAAACTTTGTCAGTGTTTCGACGACGCCTGGATACGTTACAAGGAGGTCTTTGGCGACTTCAAGAAAGATCTCTCTACTTGGATTGACAGCTTTTTCAAGCATAGCTCTAATGTCTTTGCCAAAGTACTGATTGACTGAAGGGAGCTCTTGCACAACGAATGGGTATTCAATGGAGCCGTGCATGTTAAATATGCTCTTTGACTCTTCAGCTAGCTGCAAAGGATCGACAGAAATGATTTCACCGACTGTTTCTAGGAGCGCCATAAATGCGCGGGTATAGTAGGTGACCCAGTCAAAAATCGTGTTATCGATGTCGGTCACAAAAAGTCTCGGTTTTTCGATGGTCTGCTCTTCCACAGTGATCTCCTTTTTGATCTTCTATCAGAAAGCGGCTCGTCATTTCATGTTTTTTTTCTTCTTTAAAAAACCTTTTTTTTCACCATGTGCTTTGACCTAAACGACTAGAATAACAATAATTATATATTAAGTTTGGCATCTGTCTGCTAATATAAGTCTGTTAAAATTTCCATAGGAAATCCTTTATGTACAAGCTTGTTGCCTATTTTGCTCAGCGCTCTCTTCTTAGTAATATCATTCTCTTCGGGGTGATTTTCGGAGCACTCTTGGCCTGGAAGCGCATCGGTAAGGAAGAATATCCAGATTTTGCCTTTCCTTGGGTCCGTATCAATATCGCTTATCCTGGTGCCACAGCCGAGGACGTTGAGCTCTTTGTCACCAAGGAAATTGAAGAAAACATTAAGAGTATCAATGGGATTGACGAAATAACAACAACCTCGTCTTATGGACGTAGTTCTTTTAGCATAAGTATTGATTCGAAGGCGAGAGATGCTGATGAGGTCGTTTCAGAAGTCAAAGATGCCGTTGACAGAACGAGCTTGCCGAAAGAAACAGAGGATCCGGTCTACCGCAGATTTAGTAGTTACGAAAAGGCGATTCTTGATGTAGGGCTTTATCACGCTAAAAAGAAAACTCTTGACGAAAATTCGCGAAGAGAGCTCCAGGAGCTTGCGCTCGCTTTTGAAAACCAGCTTCGTGCGCTGCCAGAAATTAGTGGCTTCGATAAACAAGGCTATCTCAAGCCTGAATTACAGATTCTTGTTAATCCAAGGAAGCTACGCCAATATGATCTTTCTTTATCTGAAGTAAGAGCACAAATAATAGCGCAAAATGTCCGTGTTCCTGTTGGTAGTATGGAGGATAAAAACGAATCAGAGATAAGCTTTCTGTCAGAGCTAGATAACGTCGAAGAGCTAAAAAACCTAGCTATCCGTGGAGGCTTTGAAGGACAAAGAATCACTTTGGGGCAGATTGCAAAAATAAAAACGAGCTTTGCCAAATCTAAATCGATCATGAAGGTGCAGGGCCATGAAATGATATTTTATAATGTCAAAAAGAGTCCATCTACCGATATTATTAGTGCTCAAAAAGCTATTCTAAAGTTTGTCGACAAGTTTTTGGCCAGTCATGCGGAGTCAAATCTTAGAATTGTTTACGCTGACGATGAATCTTACGACGTCAGAAACAGGCTATCCATCATTGCTGTGAATGGTATCGCGGGCTTTTTATTGATCCTCATTGTTCTTTTTATCTTTCTCGATATAAAATCGGGAATTTGGGTTGCTGCTGGAATTCCTTTTTGTCTCGGTTTCACTTTGATAGTCACGTTTGTGCTGGGCTACTCGGTCAATAACATTACTCTAGCCGGAATTATTATTGTGCTCGGCATCGTGGTCGATGATGCCATCATTGTAGCAGAGAACATTTCTAGAATGGCGAGAAGCGGTGTCGAGCAACTAAAGGCTGCCGTTGAAGGAACTCTCGCGATGATGAATCCAATTGTCGCAAGTATCCTAACGACTTGTGCAGCTTTTCTTCCAATGCTTTTTTTTGAAGGGCGCATGGGAATCTTCATTAGTTTTATTCCCGTTATCGTAATGCTGATGTTAGCTGCCAGTCTTTTTGAATCACTTTTTATCCTACCTGCTCACTTATACCATCCCCTACCTTTAACAGGGTTTTTTGCAAAAATACTCAGACGTTCAAAAAGCAACCAGATAAATAAACCGAAAAAGCACTGGTTTTTTTATGTGGAGGAAAAATACGAAATACTGACCTCTTTTCTTCTCAGGCTAAGACCATTAATTATCATCATGTTCGTCGCTTTTATGTACGGTGGCTACTGGGTGTTTAAAAATCAATTTAACTTTGTCATGTTTCCAAGAGAAGAAACCAAAGAGATCTCGGTAAGAGCAATTGGACCGAAGAATATTAATCGTTATCAAATGGCCGACTTGACCAGACAGATTGAAGATATTTTTCTTAAAGATGAAAGCAATGTCGTCCTTTCAGTTATTACTCGTATTGGTCAAAGTCGAAGGGGGGGAGAGGTCAAGGAAAATGAAGCTTCTCTCAGAGTTGAAATCCTTCCTAAGGCAGAAAGAGATACGCCACTGAAGGTTTTATTAGCTGGCTGGGAAGCAAAGGCTAAGGAACTAACAAGCTTTCAAAAAATTAGATTTCTTAAAAGCCGTTGGGGTTCATCGAGTGGTAGTCCTATTCACATAGAAGTACAAGAAAATGATGATCAGAAACGCGAGCAAGTTTTAAATCAATTAAAAAAAGAAATGGAAGCAACCGGTCTTCTGGCAAATGTTGAAATTGATAAACCAATCACTAAACAAGAATATCAGTTGAAACTGATTCGCAACGAAGTGACTAGGTTAGGGGTTAATCCATCTAGTATTGCTCAAAGTTTGAGAGCCTTTATTGAGGGAGATATTCTTTACAAGCTTAACAAGGGAGATGAAGAGGTTGACGTGAGATTAACAAGCGATACTGCTGTCAAAGATAATATCAATGACATTCTTAATTTGAGAGCGGCGAATTCGCAAAAGTATCTCGTACCCTACCGCAACCTCGTGAAGGTCACAAAAACTGAGAAGCCGGCCAACATTCAAAGGATAAATTATAAACGAGCAAGTTCGATATTTGCAGACATAAAAGATGAGAAAAAAACTACCCCTCTCAATATTGCCGAAGTAATCGAGAAGAACATTTTTCCAAAAATCTCAAGTCAGTACCCTTCGGCGATTATGCAATTTAGAGGGGAAGTAGAGCGTTCAAGGGGTTCGGAGTCTGATTTTGGCGTGGCGTTGTTGTTGTCTTGTGTTCTCATTTATATGCTTCTTACGGTTTTGTTTGGTTCAATTGCTCTTCCTCTCGTAATCGTTGCTGTTGTGCCATTTGGAATTGTAGGAGTGCTTTTGGCATTTTGGGGGCATGGACTATCTCAATTTGGATTCATGTCTGTAGTAGGTGTTTTAGGTATGATTGGCGTTGTAGTGAATGATTCAATTGTCATGGTCTCCAAATTAGAGAAAGAAATTCAGGGGCCGCTTAACACAAAAGTACTTCTTAAAAAGGTTTCTCAAGTAGCTTCAACGCGCTTAAGGGCAGTCGTCGTCACCACTCTAACGACGGTGGCCGGTCTTTTCCCTACCGCTTATGGTTGGGGGGGATTTGACTCTATGCTTTCGGAAATGATGTTAGCGATGGGATGGGGGTTAATCTTTGCGACTGTTTCGACGCTTGTATTAGTACCTACCATTTATAGTTATTATTATAATATTAGATCATTTTTTAATCGAAATGCTGAGGTCTCATGATTCGTTTACTGATGGCATATCTGATATTTTTTAGTTTTTCAGTCACATATGGGAAGACGCTGACGTTAAAAAGCTTTATCAAAGAAGCTAATGCTTCAGATCCCAAAATAAAGCAAATACTTCAGCAGCAAACCCAAGAAGATTTTATTGTCGATGTCCAAATGCCCGGAGATTCATTTGATATCGATATATCTGGAGAACATCAAAAAGACTTAGAAGATCGAGATGAGGTTAATAAAGTTACAACAACCCTAACGCAGCCTTTTTCTGCAACTGGAAGCGAACTCAAGCTCATTTACACCTTGACTAAAGAAGATGCGACAGAGGTTCACGATGCAAGGCTTGTTTTTGAGCAAGCTCTTTTTAAGAATGCTTTTGGCTCCGATCAAAGAAGAAAACAAAAAAGATATCAATTACAGGGCAAGATTGCTCGTTATGAAGCGATTGAAAAATATGAAAGCTATATTGCTGAACTGATTGGTTATTACCTTGATTGGCAGTCAACTTCTCAAAGCGCTAGGGCAGCAAAACTTCTTCTCGCTGAAACAGAAAGGCTTGCGAGAAATATCTTCCAGAAATACGAAAGAAATATCGCTAATAGGGTTGATGTATCCAAAATAAATTTACAGGTTCTTAGTCAAAAGCAATCTCTACTTGAGATTGAAGCGGATATCGCAACGAAAAGGCAAATAATCGTAGCTTTTTTGAGGCAAAAACGCAGCGCATATATTCCTTCTCTTGATTCATACTTTAACTTTTCTTCGGCAACGATGTTTAAAGCGAAACAAAAAGCTATGCAAAACAGTCGGGGGATTTATATCAGAGCTCTGAAAGAGTCACTGAGTCAATACGATATTAAAATTCAAAGAGAAGAATTGGATCCCTCAATAAATCTCTTTGCCGGTTACGACTATGAAAATACACGAGTGGATGAAGAAGATAATGCAGATCAAAGTGGAGTCGTAGGCATCAATCTAAATATTCCATTGGGTGATAGCCAACAAAAAGCAAAAATAAGGCAAGCAGCCTATGAATACTCGCAGAATGCCTATGAAAAACAAGTTTTTTTGAGAGATTTAGAGGTGCATTTGAGCTCTTTAATGAAAGAAATTGATATTCAAATAAGAAAGACAGAAATCAGTAAACAACAAGAAGATTTAGCAAATGAGATATTGAGGCAAGAGACGAAAAGATACCAGCAAGGACGCGTTGATCTTGAGATCGTTATCGAAGCCCAGAAAAATTTAGCGGAAAATCA
>CAZBDM010000236.1:0-6706 GCA_964490675.1 uncultured Oligoflexales bacterium | reverse complement strand
TGATTGGCGATCCGACAAACTGGCCGCACCTCTTAAGAAACAGTTAAAAAAAGTAAACGCATTGGCGGTCCCCTGTTTTTAACCAAGCAATAGGGAATTGCGCCCCTTTGTTAAAAGCTTGGCAAAGAGCTTCTCGCTAAATCTTGACGATGATGCTCTAGAGCTCCTCATCGATCTGATTGGAAACGATTTTTTCAAACTAAACAATGAGTTAAAAAAGCTTTCGCTTATTTTTAGAGAAGATACCAATCTCTTGTCTGCCAAGTCGATCTCACCAGAGTTAGGAATGTTAAGACAAGATCATGCTTTTACCTTAACCGACCACATTCTTAGCCATAAAAAAGAAGCCGCCCTCAAACTGATTGACCAGCTCCTCACAAGAGGCGAAAGCTCGATTTCAATTCTTGGTATTATCGCACGGCACTGTCGGAATAGCCTTGCTTTTAAACGACAACAAGTCCTTGGTGAGCCTGTAGAAGTTCGGCTACCTTTTCATGTCAAAAGAACTTATCAGTCCTATTGTCAAAATTTGGATGAAAGGAGAATCAGTGAAGCTCTGTCTTTTTGTCAGAAAGTCGACAGTAGTTTAAAAAGTTCAGGTATGTCTGAGTTCATCCTATTGAGCTCTGTCATCGATAAACTCCCTTCTCATTGACCACTCACCCCTCAATAAAGACAGCTGTCCACAATCTTAGTATAATGAACGAAGGACAAGCGGACTTCTTAAGTTTTTTAAAAAAAACCAAAAATCATACAAAAAGGCAAGTATTCATGAAGAGTATCAGGTCTTTATTTTTCTTACTCAACAGCTTTCTTCTGATCGGTCAAGTAGCCAATGCAGAGACGCAACTCGATTCTGTCAGAGAAATCCTCATGCCCCAGTATCAATATGAAAAACTGTCAATGGATCTTCCTGCTACGTCCATATTAATGGAAAAAAACGCTACCCTTTGGATAACTGGCAAAAAGGCAGTATGGAGATGGCAGCTGACCACAAACCGTCTTCAAAAAATCGAAATTATTAAAGACAAAAATACGACAGAAACCCTTAAACACTTAGCCGTATTTGCGAATTCTCTATTCATTTCTTCAAACAGAAGTCTTTTTCAAGTCAAGTTTTCTCCATTATCCATAAGAAGACTGTCTATCGCTTTTGACACTGGAAAAGCTTACTCACTCGGTTTTAGAAAAGAAAAAGACCAACTCATCTGGCTTCACAGCCATGCAATCTATGCGTTTCATCGCAATCAACTTAAACCAAGTAAATCAAGCTTTCAGACACCATTAGGAAAGAATACTAAGTTTGCTTTTGATTTCTCATCAAATACCCTTTGGTTTCAGCAAGGATCCAGACTGATGACGACAAAATTTTCGCGGGGTTCAACCGAAACAAAAGAAATAGCTAAAACTAATCATAATCTTAGGGGAGTAAAGAAAGCCAAATCTGATTTTTTTGCTCATACTAAATATGCCGTATTAAGATACAACTCATCAGGTGAGTTAGTTCAGACAGTGCCTGTGGAAGGAAACTTAAAACTCATTTCTATCGACATAAGTGATTCAAACCATAGTTATCTCTTTCATAATAAGCTCCTCGAAGTTTACAAATTAAAAGAAAAAACAAGTCTCCGCTTTAAAATCCCCTTTGGTCGCGTCAAAAAAGCCGGTCAAATGTTCGTTGATCAATCTTACTTCGTTATCGTTGTCGACGGATCGCCCCGGGTTTTTCAACTAGAAGGTCAGTGGTAAACACTTACTTTTCTATCCTTCGATTGCCTAATCTTGACTAGATTTGTACAATTTCCGAGTCTCTCTAAAACCCCATTCATAAGAGGCTATATATGAGATTTCTGACGACGCTTGTCTTCTGCTACTTAGGTTTATCGTGCAGTAGTGACCAAACACTGGTCAAGCCGGATCCAGACATTGATTCCGCGTCATCAAAAAAAGAAGAACTGACCTCTCAACAGCGACTTGAACAGTCGACTCCTATGTTTTCTAGAAAGTATGTCGAAGATATCTATTTAATGATTGAGGCAGATGAGCTTTTTGAACAAAAAAATCATAAAAGAGCTAGAGAAAACTGGCAAAAAGTTGTTGTACTTAATCGGGAAGAATCTAGAAGAGAGGCACTTAATCTTTGGCTTAAAACTCACCCACAACTCAATGAATCAACACTCAAGGACAATGGAAGCAAGACTTCTTCAGCGGTTATTAAGCAAATGAATGTGCTCAAAATGTCTCCCGCCTTAAAAGAGCTCAAGCTAGACTCGCCAGAAAAGCTCTATAATTACCTGGTCAAAAACTTCTATCCGGTTGCAGAAAAACCACCGAAAGAGTCAGATCCTATTTTGCCTCCAGAGTCAAAAGGAATTCCCAAAAACGATAGACTTTTATCAATGACAGCAAAAAGTTACTGCGCGATCAAGGGTCCGGTTGTCAAAGAATGGAAATCTTGGGTGAGGACTCTTAAGAAAAACGAGAAAAAATACTGGCAAGCTCTTACCGATGTTTGTTTAGGAAAACCAGAAGCGGTTTCTCAGCTTGAAGCACTTATTAAGCCGTTGTCACTAAGTAAGAGAACCGTCGCACTTGCTATTCACGCTGCGCAAAGTGTAGCGATCAGACACCGCCATAACGCTTCTCGCCATAAAGCAGCCCAGACCTTTAAGCTTCTTGTTGAGACCTGGCAAAAACCCTATCTAAAAGCAAAACTGATGGGCTGGACAGAGAGTAAGTTCATGCTCGAAAAGATAAACGACCATCTTTGGGCAGCCCGTTACCGAACCCTCATCGGCGACTACGACTCTGGCCTGAAATATACTGAATTGTGCCTGAAAGACATTGCTAAAGCCTATCCTATTCTTGAGAAAGAAGCCCCGGAAGAACTCAAAGAGCTCATTGTTTATCAAGCCGAGGCCTACCACATTCAAGCCTTCCGTATCGCTGCAGAGGTCAAAAATCTAAAAGAAGCCTATTTAGCTTCACTTAAGGCACTGGAAATCAGTAGTTTGAATGCGGACTGGAAAGCAAGACTTCTTTGGTTCGCAGGGCTTTATCGATACATTTCAGAAGACTATCAAAATGCTATAGTTCATTGGAACGAATTGGAGAAGGTCAATCCTCATGGTTATTTAGAACCTCAGATTTGGTTTTGGCTCGCGAAGGCCTACCAAAACCTAGATCAATCAGAAGAAAAAGATCTCTACGTTGAGAAGTTGCTGAGCGAGTATCCTCTGAGCTTCTACAGTGTCATTGCCCTTGAAAAAGCCAAGCTTGATGACAAAAGACGCTGGATGAAACCTTTTGAAGACCTCAGAAACCTTGAAAACCGACTCTCCAGCAGTAACCTCAATTTAGAGTTTTTCAGAAAAGACCGAACCATTGCGCCACAGTTAAAGAGAACCGAAATTCTTGTAAACGCTCAAATTAAGCCTTGGACTAATAAAGCAATAAATGTTCTCAAAGAGAGACTGACTGAAGCTTATCCGATCGAAAAATACCCGGACATTCATGTTTACCTGAGTCGCTTTTATTATGTCTCTGGCGATTATTTCAGAACCATCGTTGAAACGACAAAGATCGCCAAAAAAATCGAACGTTTTTGGTACAAGTTTCCCGAGCAGATGCTCGTTTATTTTCCTAAGCCATTTTTTAAAATTTATCAGGACAAAGCACTTTCCTCGCAAACCGACTACAAACTCCTTTATGCCATCAGTCGCCAAGAAAGTGCTTTCAACCCGCAAGCAAAAAGCTCTGCAAATGCTCTCGGACTTATGCAGCTTATTCTGCCAACGGCCTACCCCTACGCGAAACAATTAGGACTTAAAAAGTCGCAACTCAAAAAAGAACTTTTGACCCCTGAGACCTCGGTAGCCATTGGCAGCCTCTATCTTAAAGAACTTGAAAATCGCTACCAAGGATTCAAACCTGCCATGTATGCTGCCTACAACGCTGGTGAGTTCGCCGTTAATACATGGTTAGAGAAACGAAGATTAGGAAATACGCTCGTCTGGATCGAGCTTATTCCATTTGGAGAGACCAAGGGCTATGTCAAAAATGTTTGGCGTAACCTTATGATATATCAGTACCTTTCAGGCCTTAGAGTGAGCTCCAAAAACTACTCGCGAGCTTTAGACTCTGATCCGTTGCAAGGGGTAAGCCTTAAAGTTGACCATTACCGAAAAGGTTAAGACTTCCTTTCTAGGTACATACGTGTTACAAAATGAAGTCTTAGTAATAGAGAAAAAGGCTCTAAACTTCAGAAATTGTTTAAAGAATCGGGAGACCGTTGTATGTCTGCTAGTAAGCCAGAGAGAAACCCTCAAAAAGAATCACTTGGCTGGCTTTTGATTGCATCTTTTATTCTCTTGTTCCCCGCACTTTTCTACTTATGCGTGTTCTTTCCGATTTGGGTAGGCTGGACGGAGCGGTTTCCGTAACGAGCGGAATGCATGGTTGATCAAAAAACTGAACATCTTAAAGAAACCAAAAGCTTTGGCAAATTGGCCGCTTGGGTTTCTTTTCTGAGTATCGAACTCATCATTATCGGCGCTCTGGTTAGGGCAACCGATTCAGGCTTGGCATGCCCTGATTGGCCGCTTTGTTACGGCAAGCTCATTCCAGCGATGGATATGCAAATCTTTATTGAGTGGTTCCATAGGTTTATGGCTCTTATTCTTGCTGGCCTTATTGTTGCCATGATCGTCAAACTTTTGAGAAACACTTTTTTACGAAAGACCTTCCGGTTGCAGCTTTGGGCAGCTTTTCTACTGTTTGTGAACCAATGTATTTTAGGCGGACTGACAGTTCTCAAGCTTCTCGACCCAAAAATCGTTTCTCTTCATCTCATTAACGCACTATTCTTCCTCTCACTGATGATCTGGATTGCGATTAGAGCGAGAATCGCACAACTTCCAGACGAGAAGCTTGCACGGGTTTCGGTCGGCAACGGCGCCGTTAAATGGATTCTTATCGTCGGCATATTTGCTGTCCTCGGACAAATTTTCCTCGGGGGCATGGTCGCTGCTAATCACGCTGGTCTTGTTTGCCCTGACTTTCCTACCTGTTTTGGAAAGTGGTTCCCGAAAGGCTCATTTCTCGTCTTTCTTCAAATGGCGCATCGCTACGTGGGCATAGCTCTTGTCTTTTATCTCGTCATAGCGCCTGCTCTTTGTAAAAAAGAAACACTAAGCCCTTGGTCAGTTGCCGCGATCACTTGGACCCCGCTGCTTGCATTGGCGCAACTAGCTCTCGGAATCATAGCTATTTTTAATGACTTACCTATTTGGGCGTCAGTAGCTCACCAGGGTAACGCAGTGATTATTGTTTCTTTATATTTCACTGGATTTATTGAGTCCTACGAGTTATCTCTCAAACAGAAGCTCACAAGAGTGGCAGATAAGAGCCTAGGAAACATAGTGACACTGCCCTCGGCTATTCGGGAAGTTAAGCCATGACAATAGATGCCTTTACCCCTAAGGTGAAATCGCAAACGTCCCTCTCATTACTGAGGGATCTATATAACATGACCAAGCCGACAATCACCCTTCTTGTGGTGATCACGACAGTGCCTGGTTTTCTTCTGGCTCTCAATGGTGCCTTACCAAACCCTGTTCTTCTTCTCGTCACGCTTATCGGCGCGGGCCTTGCTTCAGCTTCTGCAGCAGTTTTCAATCAAACGATTGAAGCTGAAATCGATTCTCACATGCACCGCACTCAAAACCGCTCACTTCCTTCAGGGAAAGTTTCTCTTCCTGTGGCCATTTCTTTTGGCGTCCTAGTAGGTACGGTTGGTATTGCACTGCTTTACTACTTCGCAACACCTTTGGCTGCCATTATAGCTTTGGCAGGCCATTTGTTTTACGTACTGGTCTACACTTTGTACCTGAAAAGGCGTACGCCCCAAAATATCGTTATCGGCGGGGCGGCTGGAGCAGTTGGTCCTCTCATTGGTTGGGCGGCTGTCGATCCGCACCTAGGTCTAACCCCTTGGATTCTTTTTGCAATCATCTTCTTTTGGACACCCCCTCATTTTTGGTCTTTATCTTTGAAGTACAAAGATGACTACAAAAGAGCCGGCATTCCGATGTATCCGGTCATTTATGGGGAAGATAAGACTAGAAAAGCGATCTTGGTTTATTCGCTTTCGCTCTTGCCCATCGTCATAGCTTTATATTTCGTCAGTGGCGCTGGCCTTCTTTACCTTACCACCTCCGTTGCTATGACCTTAAAGATGATTTGGGATGCAGTTAAGTTGTACAGGAGCCAAGATAATAAAAAAGCGATGCCTTTCTTTTATTTTTCCTGTTTGTACACTTTCGCCATTTTCGGCATCCTTGCGCTAGAGTATCTGATTCAGCTGAGTTAGTTAGATGAAGCTTAAAATTCTCATAGCAGCCATAATCATATTTTCTACCTGGTACGGGATGACCCAAACAGGTCGTGACGAGTCAAAACTCGATCGCCAAAGCGCTTCCTATGTCAAAAAACACAAAGTCGTCATGTTAAGATTTTTTGGAGAAAGAAATAACAGCTCTCCTGTCTCTGTCAGACCCCTCAGCAGAGGTAAAAATGTTAGACCTTTAGAATCCCATAACTTTATATTCCGAGTGGCAAATCTTTCTAAAAAGAGCTCTTCTCTCCTGTGGAAGCTGACTGTTTCACCAAGTGAGGCTGCCCCACACATCATCCTTACTCCAGAAAA
>CAZBDM010000235.1:0-6709 GCA_964490675.1 uncultured Oligoflexales bacterium | reverse complement strand
ATAAAGCAATTCACGCCGCTCAATAGGTGTGTCCGGAGATTTTGGGGAATTCCAACATTCTATCTTTTACCATCAAATTTACTCAATAAAGGCGACTTCAACCTTCATCATTTTTTAAGTCAACAAAGACACCTTTTAAGATTAAAAGACCCGTACTATTCTTTTAAAAGACAGTTAGGCCAGAAGAATAAAGGTTTTGATGAGGCCCCTCTTGAAAAGCTCAAAGCGATCGTTGATTCAACTGTCAAAAAAAACTCTCAACCTATGTGGGAAAAGCAAGTCGAAAAAAACGGCAAACGATTTGCTTGTTCCTTCAAACTTTATATCGAGAAGCAAATTGATCGCCTTATTACCTGTGAAGAGCTAAACCCTCATTTCCCGATCGTTATTGAACGCATTTGGCAGTTGATTCGCAAGTGGCGACTTCTTATCTATCAACTGAAGCAGCATGATCATATCACCGATAAAATACTCGTCGAATTACACGCAGCTGATGAATATTGTAGCGCACAACTCTGCTACTCTATGGCACAACTTTCAAAGATCTTAGCAGAGAGCGTTTTACTGGATGATCACATTAAAGAATCTTGGAATCGTCGAATCAACGCCCTGTTGCGGCTAGAATACTTCTACTGTCGGCACCTTGGTTATAGCTATATAACTCAGTCATCAACCGAAGAAGACAAGGAAGCATTCGTCATTAAACAAAACATTCTTAAAGACAAGGTCTGGGATGTATTAAACTTAACGGTAAAACCACGTAAAAAGAGTTTCATACGCACTCATAGCGGAGCCATGATTGCAGCAGCGACAGC
The DNA here is from genome assembly GCA_964490675.1 of uncultured Oligoflexales bacterium. Classification (GTDB taxonomy): domain Bacteria; phylum Bdellovibrionota_B; class Oligoflexia; order Oligoflexales; family JAWKNZ01; genus CAZBDM01. The sequence goes on along the minus strand of CAZBDM010000235.1, from coordinate 5,894 downwards.
TGCATTTTGGGCGATCATTTAGAATGTATTTATCTGGCAGTATTTGAAGTTTAAAGGATTTACCGAGTTAAAACTTTATGATTTCTTACATGTAAACACCTTGAGTTTTGCGGTTGTGCTTGTTATTGCCTATGTCCTTAAAGATCGAATTAAAGACATCTTAAAAGACCACTTCCGTGGACATAAAACCAAAGGAATATGCAAAGAAAAATTAGATGTTTTCATCACTGATCTCAACGAAAAAGACCTCAAGATCGCCACCATAAATGAAACCATCTCAGTTGGGAAGTCTTGCCAATCTCTCCCTGAGAGCTTTAAACAGAGCCAACGCTTACAAACAATGCCGATCCAACCTGAAAAAGTTATTTGTCATCGAAAAAAGATCACTCTATTCGGCAAAAGGATAAAATCTCTTAGCCAACCTTTACGAACCATAACAGATATCTTCGAACTCGACCTATCGTTCTTAACCAAACAACTTAATGCTAGCTCCAAAGAGATTCTCAGTTTTGACTCAGATGGAAGGCTTGCTCCAATCCAAGTAAATAAGCGTTACTTCCTTGATATCGGAATGACATACTCTTGGTATGATATCAGAAAAAAACAAGCAACGACAAAGAGCTCGCTTAATCGCTTGGTCCTCTACCGCGATGGTATCGTTGCGATTCGTCCATTAAATTTAAGCCAATCCTGAGACAATCCCACTGGCAAAAACAATCAAAATACTTAATAATAGTCAAAGTTTTCAAGTAAACATTCTTTCAGCTAGACGAGGAGGTTACGATGAAAATTCTTTTCATCATCCTTTACCTTTTAACGATACCTTTACATGCTAGCAGCGACGACAGCCGAGCCGAGAGCATAAGCTCTTTTTTTGAAGATCTTACCACCGCATACAATCTTAAGGACTACCATAAGCTTGCTATGTTTTATGACCATAACGGACGACTTTTTAGCCTAGCAGGAGGGATCTTTCGCAATGATAAGACACATGAAGAATCTGGTCTTTCAGAAGTCGCTTGGTTTTTTAAAGATTCTTTTAAACGCGCGCCCCATCAGATGGTCATGAAAATTAATGCGATAGAGTGGATCTCTGAAGATATGGCATTAGTCGATAGCGTCAGCCTCTTCTTGTTCGCAAAGAGGCAAGTATGTTCGATCAGCAGTTTTGTTATGAAACAGTCACACAGTGAGTGGAAAATCATACGTTCGATGCCATCTGTTCCGAATGCCGGTCACACCAGAGATCATGGAAGAGACATCAAGTGGACCGCATTCTGTGGTCTGCACTAAATAGCTACGATTAACAGCTTCAAAAGCACTAATAAGAGCTGAGCATTTACCTAAGCCACTCAGCTTTACAGAGAATACTTTCTCCTCTCGGATCGGTCGTCTGACAAAGATCACAATCCATCTGCTCTTTAGAAGTCGCTAACTTTTTACAATCAAAGCTATATTGAAAAGCTCCTCCGCCACTGCCAGTAGAAGTGCTGGACTTATCCCCAAAAGCACCACTACCTACCGGTTTGGCTCCAGCATCGGCTCCGCCGGTAACTGTTTGTCCGTCCCAAGCAATCGCATTTGTTTTGGCTTCTTCTTCTTGCGAGACAAACCCTTGGCTGGGATCACCGCTCCTTATACAGTGGCCTCTGGTATCGATATTCATCGCTTTATAGAACGCTAAAGGAGAATCATAAACAGGGCTCCACTCATAAAGCTGCACTTGATTGGTAAATTTTGTCACATGTAACATTTCAGAACATTCAGCGTGACTAACACCAAGTTCTTTTTCACTAAAAAGAATATCTTCCCCTGTGTCTGATTCTGAGGCTGGAGTCCTGACATTAATTTGATTACATTTTTCTTTTCCGTAAACGCCACAGGTTCTGCCCTGTGGACCTCCAGCTTGCGTGCACTGCGCTCGCCTTACGTCACAACGGCTGATATTCTTTTGCTTGCCGCACACCTCGATAAGACATGTGTTAGTCTCCAAGATCCTTTCAAATCTCCACTGTTGCAGTGATATGTTTGATTCTGACGGATAGACAACCTGAGTACCAGTAGGGTAGTAATTGCGACAGTATTCTGTACAAGTTTTTATATCACCTTGTGCAATTTGATTAACATCCATCGTCGAAAGGCCAGTTCCACTAGCATCTAAAGACGACGAGCGATCCGAATCTATGCCTTTGCATGAAATTAAAAGCAGCAACAACGACGTGTAGCAAAGAATGTTTCTCATAAAAACCCCACCTTTAAGCTTGATCACAGCACTGGATCAACGGTATCAGCGATGCACCATCTCTGGTTACAATAATCATAAGGAAGAAAAGCGTAGCCATTACAGCCCCACTCACTACCCCAAGAATTCTTAATAATCCAATGCCCCTTAGAAGAGTCATTGGGATCTCTTTTATATCCGATGATCGCGTAAGCATGGGCGATATCGGCCTGATTTTTGTATGGAGTAAAATTAGTCGCGTCTATCGTACAGCTTCCTCGCCCAGAGCTTCTAAGAGCCTGCCAGGCTTGTGAGGTTTCAGTCGCTACCCAAAGCATTGTTCCCTGGTTTATCAGCCTTTCCATCTCTCTTAAGTCCTCTTCTTCGTCTGACCAACTAACCGCTCTAGGCTTTTTGAGTGAGTACGCCTCACCGGTATTACCATCAACAAACTGATGGGTTTCAGCAGCAGCTGATGCATCGAGCCAGTTATAGGAATTATACTTTTTAAATAAGACCAAAGGATCAAAGTCAGGCGCAACGCTTAAATCTTTCTGCACGGCTATTGCTAACTCTAGCGCATGAACGATACCGTAAGCTGTGCATGGTCCATTTCTCGTTTGTTTTCGTGAATTGGAGCTAATCTCATTCATTGCACGCATGTTGATAGAGGGAAGCACCTCGTTGCTCACTGCGCCTTTTGAAAACGCGGCTCTTTTCTTCTCGACAAATTGCCCTCGCCTTACCGTTGAAACCCTTGCGCAATGAACAGGATCGACTGCCTCCTGGCAGTTTAACCCGGATACATTCTGATATTCTGAGCAAGCCTGATCAGAGCCTAACCTGTAATCACAGGCCTGATCTGGGATCGTCTTTTGGGCTGTCAGCGCAGGCTTACCGCTATCTCGCGTTACAGACGGTGAAGGGGCTGGTTCTCCCGCCTTGGCAGATTTGGCAAATGCTCCGAAGAGCTTATCTAACAAACTAAAAATAAAAGAGGTCGTCAGAGTAAACTGCTGCTCGCTTGAAAGATCATTTAGGCTTCTTTTTGACTTCCTGATGTTTTCATCAAGCGCAGCAGTGCGGATTTTCTTGCCGTCTTCAATGTAAAGACCCTTCAGATACTCTAAGTAAAGCTTCTTTTGTGCCTCTAAACCATCGATAACGGAATTTATGCTTCTCTCTCCATCCTTGAGCACAGCGCGGAGGTAGGGATCAGCGATTTCGTCTTTAATACTCTTTTCATCGATTGCATAATAGCGTTCAGCATTTTGAACAAAGGCAGCCAACATATCGTCGGTTTTAATCCGATGATTTGACGTCAGAAGAACAAGAATAATGTCATGCATTTCTTCGGTCTCAGCAGTCAATAACTCTTCCAGTAACGCAACATCTCCTGTGTCTCGAGCTTTTTCAAATTGTGAGAGTCTGTCATTTTGTTGAGCAGCATACTGGTTTAAGTCTGCCTGCATTCTTTGGGAGATTTCTGTATTGTTGGTTACGGGAGTCGTTGAGGTATTGTCGTCACCAAATGGGTTATTCAAAGCCAGATTGTCACAGGTATCGAGAGACTGGATCTGCGAAAAGTCTTGAGTTTGGCGAAGGCATTGAAACCACTTTGCTAGATTTGCAAAAGCATCATAACTATTGACGATTTCAGCATCTGCACTGAGTCCTACAATTGATTTTGCATCTGCATCTTGAGAAGATGATGGACGACAAGAAATCACAGTAAAAAAACACAGCAAAAGAGTATATTTCATAAAAAAGAGACCCAATTATCGAACTTTAAATTTCCAACCATTATCTATCGGAAACATCACACCAAAACCTAAGAAACAAGGAACTTGCGTGTATATTTAGGTTGTTAAGCTTGATGATTAATTTTCAGCTGGAAGTCTATTTATGATCAAATTTAAAGAAATGTTCTTACATGTGATCGTGCATTACCTAAACGGGATGACACCAAAAGTCTTTAGTTGATTTTTGAATCTTGCTCCTCAAAAGCAAAATAGGAAGTCCGTTCTCTAAAGCGAAGACTCTCGCGCAAACTTTTTAGTACAGGCGGCAAAGAATCTCTAAACTGACTGAGGTAGTAAACAGTGATAATAAGGAAGGCTCCGGCCAGATCAAAAGAAGTTGGAGAGATCATGCCAAGTCCCCAGGAAAAGAGTAACGTGAAGGTCGGAATAAGGAACTGCGCTAAAGAAAATGTCTTTAGATCAAGATGCTTGAATGCATAGAGAACAATAAAAAGAGGAAGAGCAAATCCTACAAACGAAAGACCAAGAATTTTCCCAGCAAAGGTCAATGAAATCTGCTGATCACTAGAAAGCAACAGAATCCCCATAACGACTGTACCGAGAGAAAAACGCGTCGCGGTTAACTCAATCATGGTGAAGCCATTATTTAGAAGTTGTTTATTAGCGATACGTGATAAGGCAAGCGTGCTGCAAGAAAGGATAATCATCAACAAACCATAGCTAATGTCTCCTCTTATCTCGACTTCTGAAAGCTTATCGAAGCTCATTAGAAAGATACCAATAATAGATAAACCTGCCGTCAGCCAGAACTTTCGATCAAGTCTTTCTTTCACCATAAAAAAAGCAAAAACTGCTGTGATAAGGGGATTCATTGAATAATCAATAAATGATGTCAGAGACGCACCGAGCGCAGATTCGATGGCTTCTAAGAACGTTATGCTTGCGAGGGTAATCCAAATACAGCTACCTATAGCATTTCTCGTATTGGTTCGATTGATCGTCAGTTTTTTTAATAAATCTCGAAAAGATCCTTTTAAAGCCAGTAAAACAAAACCAAAAATCAAAGCTGACAAAAAGAAAAAGAACACTAAGCCAATGGGAGAAAGACTCTCGACATCCGCTTTCATGACAACCTCAGAAAGACTATCTCGCGCTGCTGTCAAAAGACAAAAGCAACCAAGTGCTAAATAAACCAAGAATTTCCTCTGAGAAGTCTGTCGATCCATTTCCATCCTCGCTATTGCATAAACCACACATTTGGAATGATCTACGCAAGAAGAGAACCACTCAACAAAAGAACTTAAAAAAACATTATCATATACTTACATTCGTGGCAGGAATCTATTGATGTCGAAGGAATAGCCACTGACTAGCGTTTAGGATCAAAACATTGTCTCCTCTCAGAGAGAGAAACAGGGTGTTTACCGTTCATCTCGTTAATGACTATCGTGGTAAGGTTTAGATCAGCGAGAAGGTCGAATGTATTCTCAGTTACTTGAAGTTAATCACACCTGTTCTTATATAGCTGCGCCCGAGGCTGTCGACATATTCCATTTTAAGAGTAAAGCTTCCTTGACTGGGATCAAGATCAACTGAAAGCGGAGCGATATCACCGTTTACATCGGCTGTGAACAATTCAGACTGCTTGGCTTCACTCTGCCCCTCTGTGGACAAGAATATCTTACCAGAGACGATTTTAGCCGTCGATGCGTCAGCCAGTTTTACGGGAAGGTCTGAAGCATTGTTGACCGTCGTATGAAGGGGCTTACCATCAGTATCCTTACTGGCCAATCCCTCTACCGCTCCCCCATCAGCTTCACCACCGTACATCACAGTGAGAAGGGTCGCGACCTTCCGGGCGGCCTCTGCCGATTCTGCACTTGCTGTTTCTGTACCCGCGTTGGTCTCGC
>CAZBDM010000234.1:0-6725 GCA_964490675.1 uncultured Oligoflexales bacterium | reverse complement strand
TTCACCCACGCCCCTAGGAGCCTCTTGTTATAAAAAGTCTCGTCGACCGAAGCTTCGCTGTATAGAAGAGTTCCGTTTTCATCGATGATCCTAAAACTTGCTTTTGGCTCTAAAAATTTATCGAGCCTCAAGACGATACCTGAGAAAGTTGCCTTTTGCGTCCCCAGCTGCCTATCTGGGCTGAAACTCGCCCCGGGCCTTTTGAGTAGACTTGCAAGCGGAGCCTCCAAGATCACTCGCACCGTTCCGTCAGGGAAAAAGTCGGATTTGACCGAGTAGGTTTTACGCAGGATCGCGCGCTTCGCCTGTTGAGCTCCTTTTGTGAGCAGAGCGTCAGACAAACCCATTGGTTGGTAGTGTTCTTTAAAGAACCTTTCGATATCTTGCTGAGCAGCCCTGAGCCCTTCTGACCAGGCTTTTTTCTCTTGGCCTGAAAAATCCCCACTTTGATCGACCGACTCTCCGTAGTAGCGCAGCTTGAGATGCGTCCAATCAACCTCTAAACGACCGGATTTTTCTAATATTGCGCTTCCTAAGGCCGTCCCAATGCAGAACCCAGAAGAAAGGGCTAAGGTAAGGAAGATAAACATTATTTTAAGCATCTAGACGAATCCTTTTAGCTTTCAAAACAAGGTTGTAAAATATCAGACAGCTCATTGACCGTACCTTCAACACCAGCGATCAATCCTTCTGCTTCAAGGTTAAACCGTTCGGGTTGGCGTTGGTAGTTTTTCAAAACTCCGCCAGCTTCTTCGATAAGAAGCACACCGGCTGCCATATCCCAAAGTTGCAGACCACACTCCCAAAAAGCATCGTAAACCCCCGCTGCAACGTAAGCTAAGTCAAGTGCAGCGGCTCCGTCTCTTCTGATGCTCTGGCATCGGTCTGCCACCTTCGAAAAAAGCTTGATATCTCTCAAAAGATCCTCGCCCGTTTTGTAAGAGAAGCCAGTAACGAGAAATGTTTTACTAAACCTTCGGCCGCCAGACAGGGTTAATTTTTGATTATTTTTAAAGGCCCCGGAGCCCCTTTCTGCAAGAAACCTGTTTCTCGCAACTGGCTCTTCCACGCCTCCTAGCACAACATCAAAACCACCTGTTCCATTAATGACAGCCCTTGCGATCGAGACGCAAAAAAAGGGATAACGGTTAGCGAAGTTCGTCGTCCCGTCGAGGGGATCAATGATCCATACCATTTGACCCTGCTGTCTTGACATAGCGTGAATACCTGCTTCCTCGGAGATGATGGCATCATCCGGGTAGTATTTTTTGATGCGCTCGAGAATGAGCTTTTCTGAGGCTAGATCTGCATCAGTAACGATTCCTGCATCCGGTTTCGTCTTGATCTCCAGATTTGAGCCAAATCTTCGGCTTAGCTCTTTTCCAGAGAGATCGAGGGTTTCTTCTAAAAACTCTAGGTCACTGCTCAACTTCATAGTCGTTCCAAGCAAACTCTTTCCACCGCAAGAGATTAATATTATTTGGTTTTATTTCCATAGCGAGACTTGTTATGGTTACGCTACGGCTTGGCCTATGCGACAATAATTGAGTCGCATTCCACATTAAATCATTTTTGTGGTAATTAATCATATGTTTCAACAAGACCGAACCAATATTAATTTGGATACCTAAATAATGAACGAAATTCAGCAATACTTTCTCCTTTTTCTAGGCTCTACTGCTGCCGGCTATGTCCTCTACTACCTTATCAAAAAATTTCTGCCCGTAAGGCTCCGAAATATTACCCTTCACCAAAGAGAAGAGGTCCTCAAAGAGGCCAGAAAGCAGCGCAAACAGAAGTTCGAAGATATCCTTCAAAACAATGAAGAGAAGATCAAACTTTTAAAAGAAGAGACTCTCGAAGAGATCCAGCAGCGACGCGAAGACCTAAAGGTTGATGAGGGGGAAGTCAAACTCAGGGAAGATTTTCTTGCCTCCGAAGAGGCAAGACTCAAGAAGTTCCGCGACGACATTTATAACAAAAAAGAAAAGGTGGATCGCAATCTAAAGGCTCTCAATGAAAAACGCGATGAACTCGCAGAAACGAAAAGAGCCTTGGCGATAAAGCTTTCTGAAAGATCAAATACCGACCTCGAAAAAGAAAAGGCAAATATATCAGGTAAACTTATCGAAAACCGCAACCTCGAGTGCCAGAAGGTGCTCAAATCTCTTCATGAAGAGCTAGATTCTTCTGCACGTAAGACAGCTCAAAGGGTGCTAGACCGGGTTTCCTCACGGTACACACCTGAGTTTACATGGCCAAAGTCATCTAACTTTATCGAAGTAAAGAATAAACGTATTGCTGAAGAGGTCATTGAAGAAGATTGTGCTCTTCTCAACCAACTGAAAGAACTTTCTGGGGTGGAAATCCAAGGTATCGAACCATCAAGACAAGATTTACCGACAGTTGTAAAGGTTGCTGGTGGTTATGGTATATACAGAGAAGCGGCCCGATTGGCACTGACAGAGATTCTTGCTCGGGATAAAGAGGCTTGGATAAAAGCACCAGAGCTTTACCAAAAGCATAAAGAAAAGCTCGAAAGAGAAGCTGAATTGCTCGGCCAAAAAGCAGTTAACCTTTTGAGACTTCCAGACATTCACCCTGAAATTCAAAAACTTGTCGGGGCCCTCAACTGGCGTACCAGCTACAGACAAAATCAATGGCATCATACGGTTGAGGTGGCGATTCTCGCTGGAGTGCTAGCTAGCGAGCTTGGGGTGGACCCTCAAGAAGCGAAAAGGGTGGGGATGCTTCATGATATCGGCAAAGCTATCGACTACCGTATCGAAGGTAGTCACGCCGTGATCAGTGGAGACTACGCCGATAGATTTGGAGAAAATCGAATTATCTGCGATACGGTCATGTCGCATCATTCAGATTTGATCGTCGAGACTCCTCTCGCCTATGTTCTGAGAGCCGCTGATACTCTTTCAGGAGCGCGCCCTGGAGCCAGGGTTAATCTTGAAGAAGGTTATCAAATCCGTTTAACTTCAATAGCCGAAACAGTACGCAGCTTCGAAGGGATCTCCGACTTGGCGATCATGAATGGTGGGCGCGAAGTTCACATCCAAGTTAACAATAAAAAAGTTAAAGAAAATGATTTGAAATCTTTAACTGAGGCGATTACCAGAAAAATTGAAGAGGACGTCACATTCCCAGGTCAAATTAAGGTGCTGGTAAGCCGAAGTTTTGAATCAGTTACGGTTGCTTGATGAGTTCGTTGCGCGAAGAAATCGCCACAATAAAAAGAAAAGTTGAAATCTATCTGCGGGTAGGAAGATACGAGGCTGCAGAAAAAGCTTTAACCGCTGCACTTGCTGACTTTGGCGCAATTGCAAATATTCAAAACCTACTCGGTGTAGTCTTTCACAAACAATCAAAGTTTCCAGAGGCAATTCAACAGTTTAAGCAAGCAATCAAAACAAATCCTATGTACCTCGAGGCGAACCTCAATTTAGCTGCTACACTTTGTGATTTGAGTCGATATCGGGAGGCTGAAGAGATTTTTCAAGCCCTCAATGAAACCATAAATCCAGCCAAAAAAATCCCCTATCTAATACTAGGGCGATTAGCAAACCAACACGCAATCTCAGGCAAAATGTACGAAGATTGTGGTTTTTCTAGTTCTGCTATTCATGAATACAGAAAAGCTCTAACTCTTTACCCTAAGATGCCCGACGTTAGGCTTGCGCTTGCCAAGCTATTTGTTAGGGACAACCAACTTGAAGAAGCATTAACTGAGCTAAATCAGCTTGTTGAATTCTCTCCCGACAACACACAAGCACATATTTGGCTTGGCATTGTTCATTACAAAATTGGCAGCCCCGATCTTGCAAAGAAGCAGTGGGAAAAAGCCTATCAAACCGACCCTGGACATCTTACCGCCAAGGCTTATTTCAGATTCTGTAAAAACCCGAGCGTCGAAAGTTTTCCTGACCCTCGTCGTTAAAGTCTAGGCCTGCGAATCCGACAATAAAAATGGAGGGATGCGGCTTACACATGACTCAGGAAGAATACAATCCAGAACAGATTCGCGCGCTCATCGTTGACGATCACGATCCCATAAGAAAGGCAATCAAAAGGGTTGTCGTAAGTCTAGGGATAAAAAACATCATTGAGTGCTTTGATGGAACCGATGCCATCAAAAATTTACGCGAAAAACACATCGATCTTGTGCTTTGCGATATCTACATGCGCAAAGTTGATGGTTTTGATGTTCTCAAATTTGTCCGGTCCCGAGAGGTCGGCAGCGATATTCCATTTATCCTCATCTCAGGTGAAGGCAATAAAGATGATATTGTTAAGTCATCAAATCTTGGGGCTGACGACTACATCATAAAACCTTTTCGGGCTGAAAATCTTGAACAGAAAATCAAAGCCGCTATTCAAAATTACTATAACCCAACCCCCCTTCTTAAGGCCTTGAGATACGGTGATCGATTACTCATGGAGCAAAACTTTGACGCTGCCATTACCGCCTTTGAATCAGCCATCGAGCTTGATGATAAAAGCCAAAGAGCAAAACACTCGCTTGCATTTGCCTTTCTTTTGAGAGGAAATCTAAAAAAGGGAGTGCACTTACTGAAAAAAAACATCGACGAAGCACCGAGATATTATAGAAACTATGAGACTTTGGCGAATGTCTACATCAATACTAAAAATTTCGATCTTGCAATTGATGCTATGATTAAGGAACTGTCTTTAAATCCAAAGCAGCCTAGTCGTCAGGCGCAACTCGCACAGCTTCTTTTAAAGAAGGGAGAGGCAGCAAGCGCGATTGATCACTTTAGAGAAGCGCTTAAAGAGAACTCAAAGCACGGTCCTTCGCTTTTTGGAATGGGACAAGCCTACGCTTTGGTCGAAGACATTGAAAAAGCTGTATATTACTTCAAAAGACTGAGACGTCACCATCCCAAATCACAAAAAGCTTTGAAGGCCATCGTAAAGTACTGCTTAGATGCCAACCAATCAAGAAAAGCCGAACTGACTCTTATTGACGAAAAAAACCTAAACCCCGACCGCCTTGATACTTATCCCATTTTAGCTAAATTTTATGCTATGACCGATCGGGATAAAGAAGCCCTCACTGTACTTGCGGAGCTATTTGAGAAAGAACCCGAGCATCTAGAAGGACTACGAATCAAAGGTCAAATTGAAATCAAAATTAAAAGATGGGATCTTGCTTACAAAACCTATTCACAGCTGACAAAATTAGAACCAGCCCACGATATCTATTTAAGTTTGGCAGACTGCCTCTTTCACATGAGCCGCTTTAAAGAATGTATCGATGTCCTCAACAAGGCAATCCTTATAGATCCTAAGAATTCTAAGTCCTCTTACTTGCTTAGCATGTGCTTTTTGGAAACCCAGCAGTATGGAAAGGCATTTGCAATGATGTTAAGAGCCAAAAATCATGGCTGGGATAAAAAAGACGCCACCGAGAAGATGCAGTCCCTTCGAGATGCCATTAGAAAACGTCAAAAATTAGTCTTTAACAAGATTGCCTGACCGCTAAGACTGAGATAAGTTGGTGTCATCGACCTCAAAGGGGATCACGGTGACAAAAGAAAATTTAAACAACCTAGTACCTTGGCTCATCTGGCAGAAAATGCGTGGTTATAGATATCCAGACCTTAAAAAAATGACTCTTCCAGCTGAAAAAAGGTACAACAAGCAAACAACAAACGAACCCGCACCACCACCTAAAAAGGACCAAGATCGCTCAGTAAGAACTCAAACAATTGAACTACTTTCTTGCCCGCAACCGACCATATTATTTATCCTAAACCCAAACGAATTCTCAGCTGAGCTCGGGGAGGAGCTTCTTTTATCTAAAATGGCGCAAGCCATGGGTCTCAGTTTAAAACAAGATGCCGGCATAATTTTTTGGCAAGATCAGCCAAAAGAGATTCTTTTTGAAAAAGTAAACGTCCTCAATCCAGGCTGTGTGATTATTATGGGTCAAGACCCGACGAGACGTCTTTTTTCACTTAAAGCTAAATTTACTACGATCAGAGGACTGTGGCTCGATCTTCACACTCCAGAACCAAAGAAAGCCCTCGCAACTTGGAGCCCAAAAGAATTAATAAAAGAGCCACAAAGAAAAAGACAAACTTGGAGCGATCTCAAAAAAGTTATGGGAGAATTAAATCTTTGAAGAAGTTTTACGCTATTTTCATCCTTTTTATAGGACTGGTTTACCAGTTCTTAGGACCACTCGGATATTCACAAAATCCAGGCAATCCGTCACAAAGTTGGCTGACCGTTGATATCGGTATTATTGGAGCAGCTTCTGATGACATATTGTCTCATGCAATCGAACAGGTAAAAAACGAAAACCATGATGGCTTAATTATTAAATTAGATACCCCCGGAGGTGCTTTAGAGGCGACTCGATCGATGGTTAAAAACATGATGGCTGCTACTTTTCCTGTTGTTGTTTGGGTAGGCCCTTCGGGAGCACGAGCAGGTAGTGCGGGAGCTTTTATTACCCTCGCTTCACATGTCGCTGCAATGGCACCAGGGACAAATATTGGTGCAGCCCATCCTATCCAAGCTGATGGTAGTGAGGCTAAATCAAAGCCCTTAGCTGACAAAATATTAAATGATACAACAGCCTTTATTGAGAGCATAGCGAAAAAAAGGGGAAGAAATGTTGACATGGCTCGGTCCCAGGGCTGACGCACTACAAAGCCCTTGACACCAAGAGACTCATGAGGAACTTG
>CAZBDM010000233.1:4581-6733 GCA_964490675.1 uncultured Oligoflexales bacterium | reverse complement strand
ATCGTCTTTAAGTACAAAAGACGTAAAAACTACAAAAGAACGCGCGGTCACAAGCAACCTGTGACTGTCGTTGAAATCAATAAAATTAACGCGTGAGGGGTAATCATGGCTCATAAGAAAGCCGGTGGTAGTACAAAAAACGGTCGCGATTCTAATCCTCAGTATCGCGGTATCAAAGTTTATGGCGGCAGTGAAGTAAAGGCTGGCAGCATTATCGTAAGACAAGTGGGATCAACCTTCCACGCGGGCAACAATGTCGGGACAGGAAAAGACTACACGCTTTTCGCACTCATTCCGGGAACAGTTGTCTTTGAGCGTTACGGTCGATCAAAGCAAAAAGTAAGTGTCTTACCTGCCTAAAAAATTTGGGGCGGACCTCCGCTCCTTTTTTTATGTCTCCTTTACACCTTAAGCCGTCTTCGTCCCATTTATAACTTCGGGGGTGATGTACAGTGAAATTTATCGATCAAACACAGATTTTTGCCATCGCAGGCAATGGTGGTACTGGTATCTGTAGTTTCCGTCGAGCCCGCAATCGACCAAAACTTGGCCCAGACGGTGGCAATGGCGGCAACGGTGGTGACGTGATTGTCGTTGCGCGCAGTCATTTAAATACCCTCAGTTCTCTCCGTTATAAACAGCACTATAAAGCAGAGCACGGCGGTCGTGGTGGTCCTAATAACCGCACCGGACGCAGCGGCCAGGATCTTATCATCCCTGTTCCTCTCGGTACGATCATTAGAGATCAAGAAACCGACGAAGTGCTCGGCGAGCTCTTAGAAGACGGTGAATCTTTAGTCGTCGCCAAAGGTGGTAAGAGAGGTTATGGCAACTTACATTTCTTGTCGGCAACCCACCAAGCACCCACCCGTATTGAAGAAGGAGAAAAAGGCGAAAGGCGGATGATTGCCTGCGAGCTCAAACTACTGGCAGATGTTGGCCTCGCTGGCTTTCCAAACGCTGGTAAATCAACTCTTTTAAGTTCTATTAGTGCAGCTAAACCTAAAATCGCCGATTATCCTTTTACGACTCTTGTGCCAAATCTGGGAGTCGTTGAGCTTGATAGATACGGCATCGATGACCGCTCTTTCGTTGTTGCCGACGTACCTGGACTTTTAGAAGGAGCAAGCGATGGAAAAGGGCTCGGACTTGATTTTTTAAAGCACTTAGAGCGGACCAGCATTCTTTGCTTTGTTATTGATGCCTTTTCAAACCCCGAAGAAGATCCGCTCGAGAGCTATATCAAGCTTGAGAAAGAATTAAAGTCCTACGCCCCTGAGATGCTAAAAAAGAAAAGAATCATTGTTTTCAATAAAGTCGATCTCTCACTAGAAGATGACTACGAAGCACTGACAAAACCCTTTTTTGATCGTGGCCTTGAAACCTTCATCGTCTCTGGCAGCCAAAGAAAAGGCCTAAAAGAACTTATCGTGCGCCTAGAGGCACTCGTCAGCCAAGAGAAAGAAGGACTGCTGTCAGACAGCTCTCGCCATAACGACGATGATCTTGTCAGTCCAGCATCTCATCAGATCGATGTCAATCTTAGCCTTTAAGTTAGGGGTCACCGCTTGAAAAGACCAGACTTGATTATCTTTGGCGGTGCTTTTGATCCTCCTCATAAGGGGCATTTTGACTGTGTTTCTCTAACACTCAAGCACTTCCCAGAAGCAGAACTGTGGATTGTTCCAGCCTTAAAACCCGCCGGGGCAGCTGGGCAACACAAAACAACTGTGCTTGATTTTGACCAACGGCTTAAACTGTGTGAGTTTACTTTTCAAAAGCTTTTAAAAACTCACAAAAGGCTTTCGATTAAAGACATTGAAAAAACACTGCCACCGCCAAACCTGACGCTAAATACTTTACAAGAGATTAAGAAAAGAGATCACCACAAAGAGATCGCTCTTCTTGTTGGCCAAGATCAGCTATCAAGCTTTTCAAAATGGCATAAGCCTCTCGAGATTTTAAAAAATGCTTCCATGATTGTCGTCAGTCGCAGGTATCATGATAAGGAACAGACTCACACCCTCTTAGAAGATGCTTTATCTCTGACAAAAGAGCTCAATATAAGTATTAACTGGCTTGAGTCTTCGCTGCATGGCGAGTTTAAAGACTTGGGACATGATCTTTATCTTATCGATGAAACCCTCAGTGC
>CAZBDM010000233.1:3647-4571 GCA_964490675.1 uncultured Oligoflexales bacterium | reverse complement strand
AAGCTACCTGCAGTCAGGCAAGGCCTTGCCAGAAAGCTGGCTTTCAGAAGACCAGAAAGGGTTTTTAAAACAACACGGCTTTTATCAAAAGAAAGGACAGAAGACGTGAATCCAGTAGAAATTGTAAAAAATGCCGCTGAGCTAGCCCGCTCTAAAAAAGCCAGCCGTCTGGTTGGTCTTGATTTAAGAGGACTATCGGATATCTGTGACTTTCAACTCGTTTGTTCGGGACAAAACGAAAGACAAACGAAAACCATCGCTAAGACTATAGAGGATTACTTTAAATCTCAGCTTGGCCTCAAACCGGCGGTTATTGAAGGATTGACAAACGGTCAATGGATCTTAATGGATTACGGCTCGGTTAATATCCACATCTTTTTTGATCCCTTGCGAGACTATTATGCTCTCGAACAGGCTTGGCCCAATGCAAAGTTTCTAAAAATTTAATGGTGTTTGGTTGTGAAGGTTCGTCTCGTCAAAGTCACAAAGCCAAATCCAATTTATGACAAGCTTACAAAAGATTACGCTAAACGGCTGTCAAGTTACGGTCAGTTCGAATCAGTGATCTTAAAAAATGAAAAAGAAAAGAAAAACTACCTACAAAAAGCCAAAGACGATCCCTCCCATCTGCTGGTGATTCTTGACGAAAGAGGACGGCAAGGGGACTCAAAAGACTTTGCTTCTTTTATTTTACAGTCTCTAGAAAACCGTCAAATAAAGTTGCTTTCTTTTCTCATTGGTGGCCCCTACGGCATATCTCAAGACGAAAGACAGATGGCCGACAGCCTATGGAGACTCTCGCCGATGGTCCTAGCAGGTGACGTTGCCTGGCTTGTTCTTTGGGAACAAGTCTACAGAGCCTATGCCATAAATGCGGGAAGTCCCTACCACCACGAATAGTCGATGCCCTCAAAAGATCATTGG
>CAZBDM010000233.1:0-3637 GCA_964490675.1 uncultured Oligoflexales bacterium | reverse complement strand
CAAGAAAACTGTCTTAGCTTGCAGTCGAGTGAAACCTCTCAGTTTGGATGGGGGCCATGAAGTACTGTATCGCGTGTTATGATCCGGAGCGTCGACTTTTGACGTCGTTTCTTTGTCAAGAGTGTTTTGAAAGTATGATCGAAGCTCGTCAAGCACCTCTTGGAGAATCGCTTTATGCTTATCTCTTTTTAACAAGAAAGCTAATCTTGAGAACAAAAGTTTCTGGTGATTACCGAGCTCTTTCAGCTTTAAAAGAGGTTTTCGTCAATCACCCGACTGCAATAGAAATGGCAGCTGATGCAGAAACGATCGTCGCAGCACCGTCAAGTTTTTGGGGCAGGGTGAGAGGCCGTTTTGATCTTGCCTATCATTTAGCCGCTGCACTATCAGAAGCTTCCGGCAAGCCACTTAGCCCCTGTCCTGGCAGACTCTACTGGCGGTTTAAGAAAAGAGCACGACAACAAAACAAAGAGAAAAAAAACCTAAACTTTGCTAATACTTCTGACGGAGCGCCGGTACTGATTATTGACGATATCATCACCACTGGTTATACCCTTACCCAGGTGGCCCGAACATACAAAGATCACTCTCTTAGTTTTTTAACATTAGCCTGCGCTAGTGGTCATTAAGGAAGCTTTTATGACAATCCCTTCGCCAGAAGACATCGCCAAGATGACCCCGATGATGAAACAGTATTTTGAGCTAAAAAGTGACTGCCAAGACGCTGTTCTGTTTTTTAGGATGGGTGATTTCTACGAAGTCTTTTCAGACGATGCGGAGGAAGTCGCTCCTCAGCTAGATATTGTCTTGACGGCAAGGGAGAGAGGCGACAATAAAAAAATACCCTTTTGCGGCGTGCCGCACCATAGCGCAACGGGCTATTGGCATAAACTCCTCAAAAAGGGCTACAAAGTCGCTGTAGCCGATCAACTCGAAGACGCCGCTCAAGCAAAAGGACTCGTCAAGCGAGGCATCGTAAAGGTGATGACACCTGGAGCTAATACAGAGCTTGAAGGTCTTGAACAATCGAAACCGAATTATCTTGTTGCTACCCATCAGAATCCTACGACAAACATCTGGTCTTTAACCCTGGTAGACATATCAACGGGAGAATTTCGCCTCGGAGAGGTTTCTGGGTGGGATGAGATCGTAAGGATCGTAAGGACTTTTCGACCAAGAGAAATCCTTGCAAGGCGCTTTCTCAGAGAAACTTTAAAAGAAAAGCTTTCTTCCTATTTAAACGAACAAGATCTCTTAATCGATACGCTTCCTGAATCGGCTCTACAAGATGAAAAGATTCAAAAAGACTATTTAAAGGAGGTCTTTGGTAAGACAAGCCTCAAAGCTCAACCCTGCGGTAAGGTCAGTGGTGGCGAGGCTCTTGTCGCCTCTGTCATTGAAAGGTTCAAATACTTAAAAGCGAGCCTTTCAAGCTTTTTAGACATCAAGCCCATCTATGAATCCGAGACGATTAATCTGTCAGACACAGTCATTAGAGATCTTGAGCTTTTTGAAACGACAAGGCTAAGAAGCAGCAAAGGAAGTCTTTTTTACCAGGTCAATAAAACTCAAACACCGATGGGCGCGAGGCTTCTTCGCTGGTCCTTAGCTCATCCTTTTACGAGTAAGAGCAAGCTAAAAAAACGCCATGATTTTGTCTCCTCGCTACACAGGCTTGGCGAAGAACAGCTTTTAGAACTAAGAGGTCTTTTAAAATCATTTCCTGATGTCGAGCGTCTTGCTAGCCGGATCGCTTCTCAGCAAGCTTCACCTGCTGAACTTGACCGTTGTCGGAGAGGTTTAAAAAGCGCTTTACAACTATCAACCATTCTTTCTGAAAAACTATCAAAGGATTCAAAGGATAGTTTTTTTCTTCCTTTAAAGGAATGTATCGAAAGAGTGCTTCCCATTGTCAATATGCTCGATGAGACTCTTTTAGAGGAGCCTAGTGGACTAGCCGATGGCTTTTCAGTGTTGCGCAGCGGCTATGACCAGACGTTTGATGAGCTTGTCAAAAAGGCCCGTTCAGGCAGCGAAGAAATTACCGCCTATGAAAAAATGTTACGGCAACAGACCGGCATCAATAGTCTTAAGATTAAAAACCACAAGACGTTCGGGCTTCTTATTGAAGTGACAAAGTCAAACCTCAGTCGTGTGCCCGAATCTTTTGTCAGAAGACAAACCATGGTCAATAACGAAAGATTTATCACGAATGACCTTAAAGAACTGGAAGAAACTCTCTTCAGCGCTCAAGATCTGGCGATCGCCAAAGAAGCTGAACTTTTTGAGAGACTCAAAGGAGAAGTGGCCGTCTACCACGCCGATCTTAAAATGATGGCCTTCGCTCTAGCAGAGATCGATCTTTGTCTCGGCTTTTCTTGGCTAGCGATCAAAGATCGTTACCAGAGGGCGGAGATTAACGATCACCAAAGAATCGTTCTGAAAGCCTCACGCCATCCTGTCGTAGAAGCTTTTGTTGGCAGGCACGAGTTTATCGCCAACCACATAGAAGTCGACCGGTCTCGTAAACTCATGCTCATCACGGGGCCTAATATGGCCGGCAAATCGACCGTCATGCGGCAAACCGCTCTCTGCGCCATCCTCAATCAAAGTGGTTCGTTCGTACCTGCCGAAAAGGCCTCTCTACCTCTTTTTGATCAAATTTACACGAGAGTCGGCGCGTCGGACGATCTCTCGCAAGGTCAGTCGACCTTTATGGTTGAAATGACGGAAGCCTCGCAGATCCTTCGTCAAGCCACCGCAAAGAGCCTTGTCATCCTTGATGAAGTCGGGCGAGGGACCTCTTCAGATGACGGACTTTCTATTGCCGCATCAATCCTGCGCCACCTCTCCGGAACGCTTAACCCGTGGACTCTTTTTGCGACTCACTATCACGAACTCGTCAGTTTTTCACAAACGCTTAATAACGTCTGTCATTTCCAAACAGAAGTAAAAAGAGCTTCAGGCCGCATTAGTTTTACCCACCGGCTGATTGAGGGTGCTTCTGGAAGCTCCTTCGGCATTGAAGTAGCAAGACTTGCCGGTGTGCCGGACGCGGTACTAAGAGATGCAGAACAGATTCTCAACCAACTGGAGGCAAAGAAGGATGATGTCAGTCCCTCCGAAGACACCACAATAAAGGTCACTACGCCAAAAAGACCAGATCGCTCACCTGAGGTCATTGCTCGCCTTGAGAGGGTCCCGATCAACCGCATCACACCCCTGCAAGCCATTAATATACTTAGTGATTTGAAAGACTTACTGGAGAAGCAGCCTGACTTAGGGCTATTTGACGACCTCTCCTAGAAAGGAATTGCTGACTAAGCAAAAAACATGGTAGTAGTGTGGGTTTCTAACGGCTCAGGGAAGCTGTTACTTGTGTTAGGTTTTATGCAATGCTAAACTTCCCCTTCGAGCTTTTAAACATCGCTAAACGATCGCGACATGGTAGGCATAAGATGGAGGTGCCTCAATGGCAACTGAAGAAACAAAACAAGCATTCGACGATATTATCGAAGATTCAGATCTTTTCAGTAAAGAAGAGTTAAAAAATTTCCGCAACATGCTTCTTGAAGAAAAGCAAAAGCTCATCGACAAGGCCAAAGCAACGGTTGCCTCGGGTAACATTCAATTAGAC
>CAZBDM010000232.1:0-6771 GCA_964490675.1 uncultured Oligoflexales bacterium | reverse complement strand
CGATGTGAACTCGATAGGGCGAACGCTTTTGAGAGTTCACTTTTCTTTTTTTGAATGAAGATCGTCGAGTAGTTCCATAGGAGACAGCAGAGGGACAAACTAGAAAAACTCACCGATTATATCTAGCCCGACTCTGATTCGTCCCTGGTGTCTAGCATGAAGCTCAACTTCCTTCGCCAGCTTGAAGAGATAATCTCAATGAAAATAGCACGATAAGAAAATCTTCTGGTATCTCTCCCCATGAACATTATAGCCAAGGTTTCTCAGGTCATTCTCATTTGCGAGGCAGTTATGCGGTTGATTTTTTCGTTGGTTCTCTTGATGACAAGCTCAGCAGCTTTTGCTAACTCGCCTTATGATAGAGTGACAGTTACAGCGATCCATAACCCTGCTGGGATCACCTATATTCCCGCTCCCGAAAAACAGCTGAACCATAATGTAAAAGACTCCGGGCCTTTTGATTTCTCAGACGACAAAAAGTGGGGACAGACGGCTTCAGTAATCATTGCGCTAATAGATGAGCATGCCTTTTTATTCGGGATACCTTCTGAAAAAAAACAAAACAGAATGAGGACATTATTTCCTTTCGGACTTTTTCCACTCGACTCTAAAACCGGTGTCTCAGGAGCTCGCTACGCCACTAAGCTTTTCACCGATCCAAATACGAAAGACGCCAGTCTTCGTCTTCAGCAAATCGTTAAAGTCGCTGGTAGGAGAGGATTGTCCATCCCAATGGAAGGAGCACAGGTCGTAGCGGTGGTAAAAAATGGCTATCTTAAGACTTTAGACTTTGCACTTGAGCCTTCTCCTCAGCTACCAGACCCACTACCAAAAGCATTAGAAGATACTCTATCACTTGCCGACGGAGTCGAGAAAAGTAGATTAGAGAGCTTTTTTTCTGAGATAAGAGAAGACCCAAGATTAAAAGAGCCTCGCTTGGTTTTTATCAAAAACAAATCCGCTCGTTGGGTTCTGAGTTGGCGTGTGGAAGCTCCCCTTGGAATGCCATTTGTCTTCTATTTCAAAGCCACTGCTGATGGAGACTCAATCGATAACTTAGAAGAACTGACGCTTTTACTTAAGAAAGAACCCCTCGTGCAAAAAAGCACTGTTATGAATGTTTTTAGTGGCAAAGATCCTTTTGGTTCTAGCGAAGATCAAATTCCTATTTTAGAAAGCATCGACCCTCTGAACTGGAATGGAGGTCTCGATACGATTGCTGATAGATACCCTGAATCTCAACAATCAATCATGCAGCTTAACGATCCTGAGAAAGCCGCTATTAATAATATGGCGCTAGCTGTCGCCTACTTCGCTGAAGAATATTCGTGGAAGATGCCCTGGAACTTTAAACTCTACGTGGAAGTCACTTCTCCTGCTTACAATGCAAATGCAGCCTGGGTGGGCGAGCCTTTCTATAAGTTTTTACTAGGTGCTGGCGATGGCGAAAATGTAACAAATATCCCCTTTGCTTTAGATGTAATTGGTCATGAACTTTGCCATGCTTTCATTAACGCAACAGCCAATCTTCAAAAAGTAAGCCGTCCTGGAGCACTTGCAGAACACCTATGTGATAGCATCGGCATAGGCTTTGAGGCTTACGCAAAGAGTGAAACCTTTGATTTTGAGTTTGCAGAAGAGATGCTGCAAGGCAAGCCTGCCAGACATTTTCTTGACAGTACCTATGTATCTTTTCTTGACCAAGACGAACCTCCCATAACGACGATGAAAGATCCTCGTGTGAACGAACACTACGGCTCATCCTGCGCTCCCTTTCCTGGAAACGATGAATGCGGGGTTCACAAGCTAAACACTGTTTTAAATCTGGCACTCGGTCCCGTCATCAAAGAACATGGTTGGGAGACGATCAAACCAGTCATTGAAAAGACGATAAAATTTCGCCTCAGAGAAACCTCTCATTTTGAGCATTACCGCCAACAGCTACTGATCGAATGCTCAGAGTATTACGAATCTTCGACTTCCTCGTCAGCCTGCAGAGATCTCAAGCTCGCGTTCGACAAAGCAGCCGTCTCCGAACCAAACGCTGAGGCGAAGTCCGTAGATTCAGGTGTATGCGCTGAGCTTGAGCCGGTTTGTATTCAGCTGAAAGGCATGGGAATCGAGCTAACGCCTACGTGCAGACAATGCGGTCATCAATAGTTAGCGACTAACTATGCCAATAAAAATCATGTTAGACTGATTATCAATTGATATTCCCAATCATATTGAATATAGAAGCCTCACAAAATTAAAGGAGGAGTTCATTAAATGAAGCGTTTTACCATGCAAAAGCATGCCAAGGTTTTGCTTTTATCTGTGACTGCCAGTTTATTTCTCAGCGGCCAAGCCTTCGCAGAACAAGCTGCTCAACCGGAAGTCTTGCCGGAAGCCATCTCGATAGAAAATCTCAAACAATTTCTTTACCAAGAAGACAGAAACCCTGCAACGATTCAGACTGGAGTCGACGAAGTCATCAAGTATTTCGATATTGCAGCTCAGGCTTATTTGAAAGCCCACTACTTGAGAGTAAAGTTCGACGAGAAGTTGGAAGAGTTTTCCCAACCAATCTTACGATTAGAAACGGCATTAGGAAAAAATCATCCTGCAGTACAAGAACTGAGAGAGGCTCAGGCAGACAAATACAACGAGTTCATCATCACCTTCAATAAAGCAATGGCCCCATACAGGGAGATCCTAAAAAAAGGTCCTGGCTTTATAGCAACTGCCGTCCACGAAACTTTCAACGCCTACTACTTGGAA
The DNA here is from genome assembly GCA_964490675.1 of uncultured Oligoflexales bacterium. Taxonomy (GTDB): domain Bacteria; phylum Bdellovibrionota_B; class Oligoflexia; order Oligoflexales; family JAWKNZ01; genus CAZBDM01. Next base: position 4,011 of record CAZBDM010000232.1, on the reverse strand, counting down.
ACAAACCCAGGGTTTTATGGAGCCTATCAAAAACTCCTCCACGTCGTTTACAAGCGCATTTCAGAAGAGTGGAAAAAAGATGACGCCAGTAAGCTCGCTCTTCTTCCTATTATCGAAAGAGTTGTGCCGGTTGTGATTGCAAACCTTAAGATCTCAGCTAAATTCAATCCAGAATACTCCGATGTCGCAGCAAAACAGTTGAGCGTTATTCCCCTAGATATCAAAGGAAACAGACAACAGCTTGTCACGAACTTTGTTGGTGTTTTAGAGAATATCTCTGAAACTTACATCACCGGTCCACAGGCAGCAGAAAATGTTGCAGAAATGGCTGCCGATAAGGCAACTTTAACTCTTCTTGCAGAACGTTCTCAAAAAGCTTGGGATTCACTAAAAGATGAAAACCCTGAGCTTCATAAGCTTAACATCGACATCGAAACTGAATGGAAAGACTACCAAGCTGCAGGTACGACAAGCAAAGCTGTAGCCAACGGAATGACAGTAGGGCCAGACAGTGGATCAGCTGGTAACCTTAATGGCCGACGTTTCCCAAGAGGAAAATGGACCCTTACCTTCGATGATGGACCTCATAGTAGCAGATCTAATGCGATCATCAGAAACCTAGATTCTTACGGCTACAAAGCAACCTTTTTCTGGATGTCTCCGGGAATCAAACGCTTTAGAACTCTTGCCAATAGTGTAGCAAGAGAGCACATCCTAGCTAACCACAGTGAAACTCACGCCAACTTAGCTAGAGCTGGTGCTTCTAAATTGGATCGAGAAATCGCCGGAGCGCAGCGCGACATTACCGATACGGTCGGCATTGCACCTAAGTTTTTCCGCTTACCTTATGGAGCAGGCGCTGGCAACGGCAGTGCGGCGAGACAAAAAATTGCCGATACCGGATTGATTCACGTTTTTTGGAATGTCGATACCCTCGATTGGCAGGACCGTGATCCGCGGTCTATTTATAACCGTGCGAAACAGCAGATGGCCAACCAAGGCAAAGGTATCATCTTGTTTCATGACATCCACCAACAGTCAGTGGAAGCATCTCGTAGGGTGATGGAACTGATTAGAGCTGATTACCAATATATCGATCTTTGTTCAGCTGTTGACGCAATCAACGGAAGCGGCGACTACTGCGAAACTGGAGATGAACCATCAGATCCTCCTCCACCAGATGATGATGACGGCTCAGATGATGATACAGCAGATATCATCTGGTTTGACAATCCTAAGCGACTTCAAATCACCACTCGCAGCGATCATTTAAGTGTCAGATCGACCCCAGTGTCCGGTGGTAGTTCTAATCTATGTGGTGGCTACGCTCCAAGATCTTATGTCTATGCGGTAGGTAAGGATAGGGACACGGGTTGGTATGTCATTGACACGGACTCCTCCCCGCCTGTTAGACATAATAACAGCGCTCGTCCTTCGAGATGCCAAGACATTGGTTATATTAGTGATGATTATGCGAGAGAAGTTCGCTAACACTAACAGAGATTAACTAAAAAATAACAACCGTCTGGCTCTCTTCCAGGCGGTTTTTTAAGCTTAGCAGCGGCCTAACTTGCAAAAGCCTTACTCGGACATGAGATCATATTCTACAGTTTGTAAATAAGACATAACATTAGCCTCTTCATCATAAAAACTAAACTCTACGTATTTATATCCAGGCATTTGATCTTCTGCTCCATCCATGAGGGCAGTATCTACAGTTCCGTAGACTAGTTTTCCTTCTGATTGAAAAGAGTTTGGCTCACCCAGAAGATCTTTCACTTGTGAGATCGTGACTGTCGCTTTGTGTTCTTCGAAAAACGTCGCGACTTTTTTCAAAGACGCGTAGTCACCATTGGCCTTGAAATGATCTGCCGCGGCTTCGATAGTATCTTCTTGCAAAGCTTCTGCCGAAGACTTTGGCTCGCTAATACAGGATAAAAACATAAAGCAGCTTAGAAGCGTTAGAGTTCTCATATTGACTCTCCTTTAGGCGGTTTTCACATTCGCCTGCTCATCAGACTGCATTGTAGTTACATCAAAGTGAGACGTTTATAAAGCGGTGTTGGTGATTAAAATAAGGGCAGCTCCCCTGATAAGAAAGGACAAAATACTGCAGTTTTTGATATTTATTTTTCAATAACAGCCAGCAGTCAAAACTGCTTAACGTTCCTCTTTTCTTTTTGGCGCAAGCATTGTAGGACTTGCTTCAACCATCAATTGGACGTTCTCATGGGAGTCAGTCATGAAGGAAACATTAATAACGAGATTTTTAATTCTGCTAACGAGCACTGTTATTCTTAACCCGACATTTGCACTTTCCAAACAATTTTGGGCGGATAAACCCGGTGACTTTGTCATGGATGGAGACTTTGAGTTTACCACCGACAGTTTAAAAACCTTCGCAGAGGTACCAGAAGGTGCATGGACGCACGCCAACGACATCGCAATGGCTGCTCTATACGCCCAACTTTACCGTCCAAGTCGAACTGATTTACCCTTAACTTTCCAGGAACTTCAAAACCTTGCAGATTCAGAAGCGCAGGTGGAAGCATTCTATAACTGGCTGGAATGGAACGATGAGCAAACAGAACTTTTCGCTCAGGGGTGGAGACGGTAGAAACAATATTGTGTTCGGAAGGATCGAAAAATTCACCCTTCTTAGCAGCATCGATATTGCCAAAAGAGCGATGCCCTTGGGCTCCTTCCATATCGATCTTACCGAGTAGTTTCTTGGAGTTTCTTACGATGTGGACGAGATGGCGGGTATCGAGACCGACGATACCTGGCACTTGTTGTTCTTTAAGCCATGAGTCAAGGCTTTGCAGGCTTGTCCAGTGAAAGGCTTCTTCGCTATCGATAGTCACGATGACAGCTGAAGCGTGGACTTTCGAAGACTCGAATCCACGAGGAATCGGTTCGGTGAGCTCCTTTGGGATCTCTGGAATGCCGTAATTACCGATTAGAGGGTAAGTGAAAACAAGGATTTGACCGAAGTAAGACGGATCTGTCAAAGCTTCCGTGTACCCAACCATGCCAGTCGTGAATACCAGTTCGCCGCTTGACTCAAGGGGCGCACCGATGTGGTCGCCAGTAAAGCATTCGCCATTACTTAAGCGCAGATTACTTTTAATTCTCATAAATCTCAGTCCAGAATAGGAAAGGGTTTCTCTTTGGGGCCAAAAAAAACCAGGGCCGATGAAATATAGCGAAATTCCATTAATTTGGCTATGGTAATCGTCAATGTATTAATGATGACCGCAAGATAGAAGTCTACGAACGCACATTTTCACCTGTAAGCGGAGAATATTTATGACGAATCAAACGATGATCTTCTACAGAGGAAGAACAGCAATTGGCAAATTAAGTGGTGTATTTGCAACAACCCCCGCCCCGCACCTTAGTGCGGTGTTAATTAAGGACGCCCTTGCGAGGACTGGAATCAAGGGCGAGGATGTCGAAGAGATCATTATGGGCAACGTCCTTCCTGCCGGCGTTGGGCAAGCTCCCGCAAGACAAGCTGCGATTTATGGGGGGTTACCAAAAAGCGTCTGTGCAACGACAATTAACCGAGTCTGTGGTAGCGGTCTTAAATCGGTTATGCTTGCGGATCAGGCCATTCGTCTTGGCGATGCAGGTATCATGTTTGCAGGTGGCCAAGAGAATATGACTCTTGCGCCGCACCTTCTTATGAATTCACGCGCTGGCTATAAATTTGGAGCTGTAGAAGCGAAAGATCACATGCAATGGGACGGGCTTTGGGATCCTTATGACAATATGGCAATGGGTAACTGCGGAGAAATCTGTGCCCGCGAATACCAGTTCAGCCGTGAAGACCAAGATAAATATGCGATAGCTAGCTACGAGCGTGCTAGAAAAGCAGTCGAAAGCGGACACTTCAAAAATGAAATCATCCCTGTCGAAGTCAAACAACGTAAGAAAACTGTCACTGTCGATGCCGACGAAGAGCCCTTTAGCGTTGATCTTGATAGACTTCCTGGGTTGAGGGCTGCA
>CAZBDM010000231.1:3550-6778 GCA_964490675.1 uncultured Oligoflexales bacterium | reverse complement strand
ACCCTCGTGTATCGGAAATTTTTGGAGGATAAAAGGCAATTTGATCAAGGTTGAGACCCGTAAGAATATTAAAACTCGTTTCACCTATTATAAACTTTCCACCTGTATGTAATTCAACAACAGAGACAAGGGCATTCTCTACGTCATCTTGATCAATAAGAGTGGCTATAATTGCATAAGATGTAAGAAGAAACGCATTAAATATGACAAAAAGATTTATCGCAAGATAAACAAATCCCTTAACAATTGAAAATCTTCCTAATCTTACAAAGGCTTTCTTTGTTGCTTTAGGAGCTGATTTTATATTTAGGTTTTTAATTGTTTTCTTAAACGTGGAAACTTGTTTTCTCGTAAAAAGTCGCATAAGCCTTTTTTTAAGGCGCGACTTTTCTAGCCTAACTCTTTTTCTAAAATTTTTATGTTTAAACCTACGCAAGTTTCACGGCTTCAAAAGTTAAAGTTGTACGCATACGCCAATATTTCATATTTTTTTTTAAATCTTAAAAAATATGAAATATTTATTGAATTCGTACGATTATTATAACCTTTCAAAAGGACAAGCCGGTAGGCGGGGTGCTTCGTATTTCAAAAAAATAAGAGAGGTCAATGATATTGCCTCTCTTGTCAACACGTTTTCAACTAAATTCAATAATACTTCATTTAAACTGTAAAGATTTTGCCTGGGTTCATGATTTTCTTGGGATCAAACACCTCTTTGATTGATCTCATAATCGAAATTTCTTCTTCACTACGAGAATATTGAAGATCACTTACTTTCAAAAGTCCAATACCGTGTTCTGCGCTTATGCTTCCTTTGTGTTTTTTGATAAGTTCGAAAACCTTTTCTTCAAGGATCCTGGCTTTTTCGTTAAAGGCCTCGAATTCAAATGCATGCTTTTTGCAAGTATAATTGATGTGAATATTACCATCGCCAACATGGCCAAAAAGCACGACCTTAATGTTCTCATCAGTCGCTGTGAAGACATCCTGAAGTTCAGCGATAAAGGGTGCGAGCATTTGTGTAGCCACAGAAATGTCGTTCTTTCTTACATGACCGTATGCAGCAAGACTTTCAGTAATGTTTTCTCGAAGAGCCCAAAGATCATTAAACTCCTGAGAGGACTGAGCGAGTACTGCATCTGAGACAATTTCCTCTTCAAAAAGATTCTCTAAAAAACCTTCCATCTTCGCAGAGTCTTCGGACCCTTGCTCAACCTCAAGCAAGACATAGTAAGGATAATGACTCTCAAAAGGGGTTTTGAGTTGTTTAAATTGATCGATGACGAGCTCGTGAGCTACGCCTGTAAAAAACTCAAAAGCGGTAACGATGACTCCTGCTAAATTACACTTTTCAAGAATTTTGACAATCTTATCACTACTGTCCACCGCCATACAGGTCAGCATGACGTTACTTGGCTGAGGCATCAGCTTTACAGTAGCTTTTGTGATGATACCTAAAGTTCCTTCAGATCCAATAAAGAGCTGCTTCAAATCATATCCAGTGTTGTTTTTTCTAAGACTCGTGTTGAGGTCCAAAAGGCTGCCGTCAGCTTTTACGACTTCGATACCCAGAACTTGTTCTCTCATACCTCCATAGCGGATCAATTTGAGGCCACCTGCGTTTGTTGCGATATTGCCTCCTATTTGACTGGTCCCTTTCGCCGCAAGATCGAGGGGAAAGAAAAGCCCCTTTTCTTTGGCGGCATCTTGCAAAGCTTGAGTTGTAACGCCAGCTTCAACTTCTGCAGTTAAGCTGGCTGGATTGATGTCGAGAATTTTATTCATTCGGTTGAGTGAAATGACGATTTCTTTATCGCTCGCCACCGCACCACCAGCTAGTCCTGTGCGTCCACCGCTAGGAACGATTTTGATATCATGTTCATTGCAATAGCTAAGTATCTTCGAGACTTCTTCTGTGGTGCCGGGTAGAACGGCAAGAAGAGGGTCTGGGTTATAGATTTTTGTCCAGTCACACCCTAGATTTTTGAGTTCTTCTTTATCGGTAACTACGTGACGTTCGCCGACGACGCCTATGAGATAGGAAGCAACTTCTTGCTCTGATGGCATAAGATTACCTTTCAATATTGCACATTCACAGAGGATCACCGCTCTTTTTTAAAAGCCGCGAATGATGAGCCGGCAATATAGCAAGCAATATAACCTTGTGTCTATTTTAATAATTTATCTAGCAATTTCATTATTCTACACAATCAAGATCAAGAAATACACAGGTGCGACGATGTTCCTCTCGTGGTTCGTTCGGATGTTTTTCAAGTAGAGACACCGACAACTCCGTGGTGAACATCTGGACCCTGGCTGAACCAGCTAGGGCCCGCTTTCCTTAAGCCCACTGGTGAGCGGTGATATAAAGTAAGTTGACAATCTCCCTAACAGAAGCGCCTCTTTGGACAATATTAGCTGGCTTGTTCATGCCAGCAATGATCGGTCCCATGACTTGCACGCCACCGAGAGTTTTGAGCAGCTTGTAACTAATATTTGCGGCATCTAGGTTTGGAAAAATAAGGACATTTGCATCTCCAGAAAGATTGGCAAAGGGGAATTCCCCCTCCCTCAGCTCTCTGTCAAGGGCAACATCCGCCTGCATTTCTCCATCAATTTCAAGCTCCGGCGCACGTTTTTTTATGATTTCAACCGCCTTTGCTACTTTTGTCGCACAGACATGACGATTACTGCCAAAACTTGCAAAAGAAAGCATCGCCACTCTGATCGGGTCACTGGTGTAGTCTTTGGCAACCTCAACTGTAGAAAGAGCAATTTCGGCGAGCTCTTCAGCAGTTGGATCAATGTTAACCGTACAATCTCCGAGGAAACGAATCTTATCATCTGCAACAAGCATGTAGATACCCGCCGGAAACCGGCCCGATTGCACACGAATGACTTCAAGTACGGGCCTAACGGCTGATCCATAGGGACGGCTGACTCCCCCTAAAAGAGCGTCGGCATCACCCAGTTCAACCATTAGGGAGGCGTAGTAGTAGGGATCATTGAGTGCCTCAAGAGCAAGCGATAATGAGAGCCCCTTGCGATGTCTGAGCTCAAAAAGACGGTTTGAATAGGCCTCTTTTTTTTCACTAACGAGAGGATCGATGATTTTAATGCGCCCGCCTAAGTTTTTGATTCCCAGCTCCATTGCTCTTTTTTCAATTCTTTTGTCATTTCCCAAAAGAATAAGAGAATAGTTAGACTCATCAGCAACCTGCTTGGCCG
>CAZBDM010000231.1:1080-3540 GCA_964490675.1 uncultured Oligoflexales bacterium | reverse complement strand
CAGTCAAATCTCTTCTTAAACTACGGATCATTCTTCTTGTGGGGCCAAGAATCTTTTCAATTTGATCTCTGTAAAGATCGATATCAATCTGCCGGCGCGCAACACCAGTCGCCATCGCAGCTTCTGCTACAGCTGGTGCAACGTGTAGAAGGACTCTTTGATCAACCGGCTTTGGAATAAGATAATCACGTCCGAAGATATAACTTTCCGATTCTTTATAAACCGACATGACCTCTTCTGGGACATCTTCTTTAGCAAGCCCCGCGATCGCTTTTACCGCCGCTAGCTTCATTTCCTCATTGATTGTCTTAGCACGCACATCAAGTGCTCCCCTGAAGATATAGGGAAACCCGAGGACATTGTTTACCTGATTGGGATAATCAGAACGGCCTGTTGCAATAATAGCGTCAGCACGGGCCTTTTTAACTTCTTCAGGTAAAATTTCTGGATCAGGGTTGGCTAAAGCAAAAATAATCGGATTATCGGCCATACTCTTTACCATTTCGGGAGTTAAAACCCCAGGTGCCGATACTCCCAAAAAGGCATCAGCCCCTTCGATAGCTTCCGCTAAAGTTCTTAGACTTGTATCGACTGCAAAGCGGCGCTTATAAGGATTAAGATCATCCCTTCCGGCATGAATGACTCCTTTACTATCGCACATGATGATGTTGTCATGATCGACGCCAAGAGTTCTAAATAACGACGCGCAAGCAATTGCGGCAGCACCAGCACCACTGACAACAATTTTGGTTTGCTCCATCGAACGTTCAGTGATCTCCATCGCATTTAAAAAAGCTGAGCCGGCGATAATCGCTGTCCCATGTTGATCGTCATGAAAGATCGGAATCGACATCATCTCGCGAAGTTTTTCTTCGATGTAAAAACACTCAGGAGCCTTAATATCTTCAAGATTAATACCGCCAAAGGTCGGCTCAAGGGCTTTAACAGCTTTGATGAACTCATCTGGATCACTAGCGTTCACTTCGATGTCAAAGACATCTATGTTGGCGAACTTTTTAAAAAGCATCGCCTTTCCTTCCATAACCGGTTTGGCAGCCCAAGGACCGATATTACCAAGACCTAAAACGGCACTACCGTTGCTTATGACCCCGACAAGATTGCCTTTAGTTGTATAGATGAAAGAAGAATCCTGATCCTCTGCAATCTTTCGACAAGGGCCAGCAACTCCAGGCGAATAGGCAACAGAAAGGTCAAGCTGAGACTCAAGGCGCTTGGTAGTATGAACCGAAATCTTTCCAGCTGGCTCTTTCGCATGATAGTCCAGTGCTAATTTTTCATATTCCATGGGGCACCTCAAAATTGGAAGTCGAGAAAGGCTTAGAGAATACTGTAGAGACGAGCAAGGGCCCTGTCTTGCAGGTTTCTAAGAGAAGAGACCGCTGGTTGCTGTCGGTTTCTTCTGCCATTTTGTATCATTGAAAAGGCAATGAGACCATGCTTTGGATGAATAAAATATCCTGCCAATGATGAAACGCTGACTGGCGATGTTAAGGTGCCGGTTTTGGCTCTCACTTGCCCTTCGAGTTCTTTTGAAAAAGTGCCTTTAAAACGTTTTTTGAGTGTTCCATTCCATCCAGACGCCGGAAGACTCGCTAAAAACTCGGGAAAGACTTCCATGCGCTGCGCCATATGGAGAAGAACACGGGTCACCATGTCTGAGTTCAGTCTGTTTTCTGTGCTGAGTCCGGAACCATTTTTAAGCACAAATGGGTCTTTAATACCAACCTCCGTCCTCAAAAAACTGCTAATGGCTGCGATTCCGTTGTCGTAGGTGCCTTGACCTCTGGTGTTGGGAGCGCCAGATTTTGGGAAGGCGGCTCCTAGTCTTTTCACCAGAACGTCGGCAATATAATTATTTGAGTAAACATTGAGCCCGCGGACGATCTTACTCATCGGATAACTATCAAGTTCGTAGAGCAGCGTTGCTCTTTTCGGTAGGAGCCCTGATTTAATCCCACCTGTAAAACTGATGCCCTCATTTTTGAGAAAAGCTTTGAGAATCTCGCCGGATGTCTTTAAGTGCGAAGAGACCGACCGATAAACCTTGTGCAGAGAAGCTTCTTGTCCTATTGAGCCCGAAATCTTAAGCCGATCAAGTTCAGCCTTACCGTTAATTCTTGCGACCTTTATTGTTTTTTGACTACGCCCAGGCGCAGTTCTTGCGTAGTTCTCAATTTTTACATGAGGCAAATTATACGGATCAAGACCTACAATGGGACGATCACCCCGTTTGGACGACGGAGCCACAGCAACAGCGAAGGTATTAAAGTTGATTCCAAAGGCAGAAACAGGAGCATCGTAAGCATTATTAGAACGGTTTTTACCTTCCATCCGTGAAAAATCGCGGGCGGGGTCACCAAATAAGCTTTCGTCGATGACCAGATGACCAGTAATCTTCCTCACACCGAGATGTCTCAAATCAGCTGCCAACTGCCAAAG
>CAZBDM010000231.1:0-1070 GCA_964490675.1 uncultured Oligoflexales bacterium | reverse complement strand
ATAAACGGATCACCATCACCAACGACGTAGAGATCACCAGTTATCTGGCCATTTTTAAAAGAACCAGTGTAGTAAAATCTCGTTTTAAACACCTGAGCAGGAGTAAACTTAGACAAAATTGCGGCGGCGGCAAGGAGCTTGGTCACCGAGGCTGGAATAAGAAGTTTATCACCATTCATTTCGTAAAGCGTCTTAGAGTCGGCTACCCTAACAAACTTGACCGATTGTTCCGCTGCCGACTCAGAGGAAAGCAGACGATCAAGCTTGCCAGCCGCGACAGCAAAGGCTTCCTCAGAGTCTCCCCAAGCTGCTGATGTCACAAAAAAAGTTAATAATAACAGTTTGATAATAGAATTCATCCTGACCCCCTGAGTTTTAAATAGACAGCTTTAGTATACCTTGCTGAGAGGCTGCGGTCACCAGATCGGTTAATTCTTATAAACCCCTTCCCAGTCATTGATGACAGCCATACGCCTAGCTGCTATGGTAGGCTGTCTATTTCCATTGTTGTAAGTTTAGAGGTGCGGATCATGAATGAAGTAACAATTGTTGGAACAGGACCTGCTGGGCTGACGGCGGCTATTTATGCAGCTAGAGCTGGTCTAAAACCTGTAATTTATGCTGGTTTACAACATGGCGGACAGTTAACGACAACTACGGATGTTGAGAACTTCCCAGGCTTTTCAAAAGGCATCATGGGGCCAGAACTCATGAACGAGATGACCGGTCAAGCCGAAAGAGTAGGGGCGGAAGTCATCTACGAGGAGATCACCAAAACAGATCTTTCCGGCAAGACTAAAAAGCTGTGGGCTGGTGACAAACTTATCGAGTCAAAAACCGTCATTATCGCAACCGGCGCGACAGCAAAAACCCTAAAACTCAAAGAGGAAGCAACCCTGATGGGACGCGGTCTCTCGACCTGTGCGACCTGTGACGGATTTTTTTACAAAGATAAGCCCGTTATGGTAGTCGGTGGCGGCGATAGCGCCATGGAAGAAGCGACTTATTTAGCTAAGCTGTGTTCTGTCGTTTACCTCGTGCACCGAAGAGATGTCTTTAAAGCCTCGAAA
>CAZBDM010000230.1:0-6782 GCA_964490675.1 uncultured Oligoflexales bacterium | reverse complement strand
AGGAGGAGTGAAACCGCAGTGTACGCACTGGTACATGAGGATTTCACGACGACGAAGCAACACATCAACCGTCTAGAAATTCGGATCCGGGCTTGAGGGGTAAAGTAAGGCTGGGAGTATAATGACAACGATGCTCCACAGCTTCGCCGGGGTATGAATTGAGCTACTTTTGTCCCAGGCAACCAAAGGCAACATCAGGGACCTCTTGAGTAATTTCGACAGCTCGACCATCAGCCCTCAAATCTTTTGAGAACGATACTTCCGTTGGTTCCACCAAAGCCAAATGAATTCGACATAGCGTAATTGATCGCCATTTTACGCGCCTTAAGAGGTACATAATCAAGGTCGCATGCAGGATCAGGGTTTGTGAGGTTAGCCGTCGGTGGAGCGATCTGATCGCGAATCGCCAAGGTCGTCAAAACCGCTTCGATACCGCCAGCTCCGCCAAGACAGTGGCCTGTGACTCCCTTCGTGGAGGAGATCGCTAACTTCTTGGCATGACTTGCGAAGACCTTTTTAATTGCGAGGGTTTCGTACTCGTCGTTCAATTTGGTCGAAGTCCCGTGGGCGTTAATATAATCGATATCTTCGGGGGCTATGTTTCCTGAAGTCAAAGCTGCTCTCATGCATCTTTGAGCCCCTTCTCCTTCTGGAGCGGGAGCGGTAATATGATGGGCATCACCAGACATTCCAAAACCAACCACTTCAGCATAAATGCGGGCATCCCGCTGGCGTGCGTGTTCAAGTTCTTCGAGAACCAAGAGCCCCGAAGCTTCACCAAAAACAAATCCATTTCTATCCCTGTCGAAAGGACGAGAGGCGGTTTCGGGATTTTCGTTACTGGTGCTTAAGGCTTTCATGTTTGCAAAGGAAACCACCGAAAGTTTGCAAAGTGCAGCCTCGACCCCTCCACAAACCATCGCATCGGCCATATTATTTTTGATGTACAAAAAAGCCTCTCCAATACCGTGCGTCCCACTCGTACAAGCGGTAGTAGGACAATTATTTGGGCCTCGGAGGTTATTGTAGTTAGCCACAACACCGGCTGCCATGTTGGGAATCGTGTAAGGCAAGAAAAACGGCGATACCCGTTTTGAACCCTTTTCGATCAAGGTTTTTGAAGAATCAAAGCAAAAGTCGATCGCACCGATACCGGCTCCAATACAACTACCGTAGCGATCCGCTGCTTGACTGGAGGTGTCAAGTTTAGCATCTTCAATCGCCTGTTTTGCAGCGGCGACAGCTAGCTGCACAAATCGTGACGAGCGCTTAGCTTCTTTAATATCCATCGCAACAGTAGGGTCGAAATCTTTGATTTCCCCGGCGATTTTTACAGGAATATCTGAGCTGTCGAATCTCGTAATTTCAGTGATACCAGATTTCGCCTCGAGAGCATTTTTCCAGGACTCCTCAGCACTCTTTCCTATGGGGGACAGCATTCCTAGACCTGTGACAACGACCCTTCTCATTTTTATTCCTTAAAGCGATTGATGGGAAAACAATAGGACCATTCCAAATAACCTACATGTTCAATGGAGTATGACAAGTTTTTCAACATTTTTAAGATCGGGTCAAGTTTGAAAAAAAGGAGAGTTTTCTTAAAGATCTCGTAAATATATGGATTCGAACGATATAGTCAACACATTTGAATGCTGATTAAACCGGGATCCGAAAATTTTTGAAAATAGTCCTTAATATCAACGGATTCGAAGTTCGGACGGGTGAAAGGCGCAAGGAGAAGTGAAACCGCAGTGTACGGGCTGGTAAATGAGGATTTCACGACGACGATGCAACACATCAACCGTCTAGAAATTCGGATCCGGGATTAAAGATCAAGCTTGTCGCTCAGGAGTTTTACTATTCTTTTTAGCAAGCTTCGCTGTAAAAGGAAGGTTCCGCCATGCGAGAAGAGGTTCTGAGGCCGGTAACCTGTGTTTCTGATAGACCAAAAATCCACCTAATAGCGCGATGATCGCTTGCGGCATCCATGCCGCAACGATGGAGTTGACAAAGCCTTTTTCAGCTAAATTCTGAAACCCAGTCATCACAACATACCCACAAATGAGGGTCAGAATGGTACCAACGTAGCCAAAGCTTTTACCTTTTCTTTGATCTTGGATACCAAAAACCATCCCGAAAAAAGCAAAGCCTATGGCAGCAAAGGGGTTGGCAAAGCGCGAGTGCAGCAGATAGCGGGCTCTAGTGTATTTTTTCTCATCGCGGTTTGGGTCATCTTTGAGCTTTTTCACATAACCCATCAATTCAACCGGGCCGTAGCTTCGGTAGTCATCTTCTTTAGATCCTTCGCCGAGAATTTGATCACGGAATACCTGTAAAAGATCGATCTCAGCGCGTTTGAATACGAGAATATTTGATCGCGATCTTGTCGGCGAAGCGGCAACGGCGCGCCCATCGAAAAACGCCATCTTTAGATTGCCCTCTTCGACCGAACCAGCGATGCGGGCTGAAGGGGCAACCATGACAAATCCACCCTCTTTATTATCGTCGCCAGGTGCGAGCATAACGTTGGTATACTCTGTGCGATCCTCCGAAATCTTTTCCGCATAGAGCACAAAACCAAGGAAATCCTCAAAGAAAACCCCTTCTTGAAGCTTAAACTTGATCATGTTATCCATTTCGGTCTGGGTTTTACGGTACAGGAACTGGATAAACTCACGCCGCCCCCAAGCTTCCATGTAGTTCGCACTCAAAGCTCCCATTCCATAGAGAACCGCACCGACAATAACGACCGGCACCAAGGCACGCTTGAGCGAGTATCCAGCAGCAAGGAGAGCTGTGTATTCACCATCTGCACTGAGCCGAGCGAAAGACACCATGACCGCAAAAAGGTATGCGATGGGGATAATCAATGTCATGAAAGGCATGATGATATAGAGAAAAGGCAGCAAAATATTTTCAACGCTGAGACCGAAGGCGATAAGAACCTCTGAAAGCCGCACCAATTGAGAGACAATGATGATGGAACTGATCATGATCAAAGTCGACAAAAACTGCGGGACGAGTTCTTTGAGAAGATAGCGAAAAACGATCACGGACAACTGCTCTCTTTATATACAGACCTATGGTCTGTTAGGTAAAATTTGCCCTTTAGAACTTGATTTCAAAGCCGCTGCTTATAAGGTAGACTACTAACATGGGCAAAATTTCTCAATGTGTCTCTAGAGCCTAATAAAAAAACCCATCATTCAAAGGGTCACTTACTAAAGTATGAAGTGTTTTAAAGACCTTTGCAAAACAATCAATGGTAAATCTAGCCGCAAGCATGCGCTCATTTTAATCAGCGTTGTTTTACTAACGGGACTGTTTTTCGGTAAGTTTCGTCACGGTCTCGCCGAACCTACTGCTGAGCAGCAGCAAAAAAAGGCCTCAACTCAGTTACCAAAACTTCCGACCTTTATTCCAGAGCCCGACGAGGACGGGGTTATTCGCATCACCACTCAAGAGGGTCAACGTCGCCCCCTGACGATAAACCCCACTCTGCAGAAGAACCTCACTGAATTTATTAAAAACCACGGCAATCACATCGCTGCAGTTTCAGTCGTCAATCCACGAAATGGTCACTTGTTGGCGCTTGCTCAAGGCCAAAGGCTTGATGAATACGGTAAGGATCTGCATTTAGGGCTTTTCCCAAAATTTCCTGCCGCCAGTCTCTTCAAAACAGTTTCCACAACAGCTGCCATTGAAATGGCTAACGTCGATGCCGATGAAAAGATTGGTCTGGTTGGGGGCTGTGGTTATGTAAACTCACGCGGTGTATGGCTAAAAGATGTTCCTCCAACGCGACGTTTCAATATGTCACTTCGTAAAGCTTACGCGCTCTCTTGTAACGGCTATTACGCCAGACTTGCAGTCAATCACTTAGGAGTCGGAATTGTCACCGACTTTGCTCGCGGCTTTGGGTGGCTCAATCATATCGACAGTGATTTTTATGTCCCTGAGAGCCCTATCAATATTCCACGCGCCCAAGGCTCAAGTATTCATACGATCGGAAAGTTTGCCGCCGGTTTTGGTATGGTCGGTATAAGCGCCGCTCATGCTTCTTGGATGAGTATGATTGTCGCCAATGGCGGCATTGTTAAACCTCTGATCGCATTTGCCGATTCGAACATCGAAAGCAACATTGAGAAGAGAATCTTTAGCGACAAGACCGGTGAAATCGTTCGTTCGATATCTCAAAAAACAACCAATGGTGGGACCGCTTCTTCGGCATTCCGCAGAAGACGTTACCGCAAACTCCGGATACACGTAGGTGGCAAAACTGGAACGCTCACCGGTAAATCTCCAGCTGGACTCACCACTTGGTTTACTGGATACATGCCCATTGAAAAACCTTTAGTGGTTGTTTCAGCCGTCATTGTCGCTACAGATAAGTGGTATTTAAAAGGCATCAACCTCGGCGCTGAAGCTCTTCGCCAATGGTACGACTTAAACAAAGAAGAGTTTGACATGGCAGTTTCGGAAACAGTCGCCCAAAAACCTTGAACCCTCCTCCTTTTTAAACAATTTTTCCAAAATTTGTTCATTATTAGCTTCGAACAAAAACTTGGCTTGTTCGGCTTTTGGTAATTTACAACATTGAAAGCTCATGACATGCTCCGCCCGATTCAAACATCAAATTTTACCAAAGGGAGCGTTCATGAGAAATTTACTTTTGGCTAGTGTGCTTGCTATGTCAAATCTTTCCGTTGCTCAAGCAGAAGCTGAGTATGTCGAAGATGAGTTAACCTGCGAAAACGCAAATTACAAAGTAACAGTCACGTCTACTTTAGAGGAGTCTGACTATCCAATTAGGGCGACACTAAGATTACAAGAAGTCGGTGCGGAAGCTTATACCGGAGACGTTTACATGATAAACCCGGAAACAGGTGAGGCGATCTGTGCAAAAAGCAACTGTCCTGTCTATAGCTACAATGAAGCAACAAAAGTTGAAGAATTCAAGTACACTGACAATACTTTCTTCAAATACAAAGTTGACTGGGAAGCACAGTCTGTCACTCTTTTCCAAGGTACGTACCTTGCGGGTGGAAGCACAATCGCAAAAGATGTCACTATTGAAGGTTGTACTTACGCTTATGGTGAATAAGTATCATTTAAGCGAGTTCTCAAAGAAGCCCCCCAAAAGGGGCTTTTCATGATGGGATCGTCGTTAAAAAGGTGAATCCAACTCCGTCCACCAACATTACTGAAAAGTCTGGGGTCAACCAGGTAGTTGAAACGTTATGCCGCGCCACTCAACACAAAAGCTATAGACTTTTAGGGTCATTTCACGTCGATCTGAACCTCATTATGCCTGAGAAAGGGCAAGGTCCACGGGGGATTGTAACGTGCCGAGCGGGGCTTCGAAACTGGCTTGTAGCCCTTACTTTCTAGCCAATTTAAAAGTTCAGCACCATAAGTCTCGACCTCTTCTTCATCAGTCAATCCGCTATAGTTAAAAACAGCTACTTTTTTTGCGGGCATAGTGGCTATCTTGACCCTAGGATCTTTAGGTTTTGGCAGAGTTTCTAATGTGTATTTAGATGGCATAATAAAGTACATGGTCCATCCGCCATCCTCAGGCTGCCTCACAACGGGTGCTGTCATTGAAATTTTTTCAGATTTGGGCTCTTGAACGACCGGCGCTGTCATAGCGATTTCGGTATTTGCTGTGTTTTCACCGAATATATAATCTGCAATGAGGCGAAAGCCTTTGCTTGTTGAGTCTTCGTAGGTACCCGAGATAAACGTCTTAGCGATCAATTGTTCTTCATAAAGGCGCACTTCTTTATCACCGTCTTTTTCGACGATTTCAAAACTCGGTTCTTCAACCGTCCTTTTACCAAAGGCAGAACATCCAATTGAAAATAAAACAGGTAATGCCATGGAAACGAGACGAATCATAGATAACCTCAATCATTGATATCTTGATACATATTGGCAAATGTCGGCAAATGGTGTCCAGCATTTTTAAATCATAGCTCGCAAGAATATACTATTTTCAGCCTTGCCTCTTGGCCATGGAGCCATCGAAGAGTTTTTGATTAAAAAACCCTCTCTTTCGTTGTCAAAGCGATCTCAGCCTTGTTTAGCCCCATCCGGCACGTCCACATCTGGTTGAAAGCTGCGCAAGAATTAGATACGTTTTTGCAGACAAGACTGAAAAATAAAGCTAGAAAGTCTTTAAGACTGGAGGGCGTTTTGCTATCCAGGATTCTCAACTCTGAAGTTTATAGTTATTTTTAATAATCGAAACATAGGGAGTTCTAAGTGGCAGATATTATCGACATTCGAGACAAAACAGACAAAGGAACCCGCCTTAATGTTCTTGGGCAAGCTCTTGATGAATGCAGCTGTGATCCGATGACTGGATGGTTTCGCGATGGTACCTGTGCGACAGATGAATCAGACCATGGTCGCCATGTCATTTGTTGCGAAATGACTGAAGACTTCTTAGCCTTCTCAAAAGAAGTAGGAAACGATCTTTCCACGCCAAGGCCTGAGTTTGGATTTGAAGGACTCAACCCTGGAAACCACTGGTGCGTATGTGCGTTAAGATGGAAGCAAGCCTATCAGGAAGGTAAGGCTCCGAGGGTCATCATTGCTGCGACCCACCGCAGCGCGCTGGAAGTGGTTAGCATTGATCAGCTCAAGGAGTATGCTTTAGATTTGAATTAGGGCTCTCACTGTAAGCCATTGGGAAATAAAAAGAGGTGCCCTTATTTCTTGCTCAGTTACTAACGCAGAAGAAACCGCAGACTGCACTTCGTCTCTTAGCAAAGTCC
>CAZBDM010000229.1:4625-6794 GCA_964490675.1 uncultured Oligoflexales bacterium | reverse complement strand
CGTAATGAATGCCTTTAACCACAAGGGGAAAAACCCCTTAATGCAACAGCATTGAAATCTTAAACTATAAAAAAACTTTACAACTGCTCAGTCCTGAACAAATTAAAGAATGCCGTAAGTCGACCGTAATCCAAACAAAATTAAATAAATTTCAAGCCTTATAGAGTTTCTGGTTTTGTTAGGATTAGGTACGTTCTTTGCAGTCTCTCTAGATTATTGAACTATTGGTAAGCGAGGAACGTATGTCTTTTTCAATCAGAGCTCTTTTAATCTTTCTTCTTTCAATAGGTTTTTTGGGTGCAGATCTTTACGGAAAGCCAAGTCGCAAGAAGAAACGCAGCAAAAAGGTCTTAAACCCTTATGAGGGATCTTTTAATACCAAAAAGCAATTGGCTCAGAATGACAACGATGAAGGCGATGATGAGCTACCAAGAAAAAAGCGTAAACGAAAGCGCAGCAAACAGCCCGAATATGAGAAATTTCACCACCGCTTTGAAGTCTCCTATGGTGAGTCGTGTCTGAGTGTTTTATATTTCCTTCACTTCGCCAATAATGTAGAAGATCGGGCTTTCTGTAATGAAGCATTGGGACTGCGTTACTTTAATTACGATTTTAATATGATGATAAATATTGAAGGCACCCGAATGACAGCTACTGATTTTGGTGCATTTGAGTCTAACACGACTACTTATCAGGTTGAGACGGTTTATGGTGTAACGTCGACTATCGGCTTTTTTGCAACTCTCAACGAAGACGGCAAATACCCGATGAATCTTGGCCTTAGTGCTGGTGTCTTTAGTGGATCAGTCACCGAAGACTATTACTACGGTGAAGAGGACGCTACACCAGAAGAGGGATTAAGCCTTTTTGAAGATGTCGAACGAGATTACATGATGACAGCCGCTGTTGCTCAGATCTATTTTGGAATTGACTTTGCCGAATATGAAGATGGTGGTCGCATCGGTGCCGGCTTACAACTCACTGCTATGCAGGATTTAAAGGATCGCACACTGGTTAATGACGAAGAGAAGGAAAAGTCTCCGTTTTATTATAACTACCCAAGGTTTATTATTTTCTATGCCAAAGAGATATAGGGGAGAAGAAGCTTTCGGGCCTTGGGGGGTGAAAAGAATAATAAGCTTTTTGAGTTAACCTGACAATAACAGGGCTTTAATCTTTTAGCCTTGTTATCCTACCAAAGTCTTACCTAAAGAAATGTCATCTGTTACCGAAATCTTACATAGAAGAAAAGATGTAAGATAAGGTGTGAAGTCATGGGTGAAGAAAACTTAGCATCTGAATTTAAGATACCAGTCCCAAAGGATTTAAACCCAAATTCAACAATTCTTGTTGTCGAAGATCAACAAGATATGCGCCTTATTGTCACTCACCATCTCAACAAGCTCCAATTCAGAAATGTCATTCAGGCGTCTAATGGTCTCGAAGCTATCGAAAAAATGAAGGGTGGCGTCGCAAAAATCGCTTTGATTATTTCTGATCAGGATATGCCCACTATGGGAGGGATTGATCTTCTTGCTGAGTTAAAAGAAGATGTCAATCTCGATCGTATGCCTTTCTGTCTCGCGATGGATAATGTTAATAAAGAAAAGATAATGTATGCGGTAGAGAACGGAGTAGATGAGATACTCGTTAAACCTTTTACCCTTTCTGATATTGTTCCAAAGATGCGGAAGGCATTTAAAGTCTTTCATAACCCTAAAAATCCAGAGAAAGTCTATGAGATAGCGAAGACTTTTTTGCGTGAAAAAAACTACATGGATGCGGAAAAGGTTTATACTCGTCTCGCTAAGTCAGCCCCAAAGGCTGCTCGACCTCTGGTTGGGTTGGCAAAAACTTATCTCGCCCAAAATAAACTTGAAGAAGCAATGAAGTACCTTGAAGTTGCGGAAAAAAATAATCCAAATTACGTTCATATATTCTCAATACGTGGTCAGATTTATCTAATTAAAGAAGAGACCGAAAAAGCGATCTGCGAGTATAAAAAAGGGATCGAACTTTCGCCGCTCAATCCGATGCGATACATTCAAGTGGTTGAGCCTCTGATGAAAGTCAAAAAGTATAAAGAGATGACCGACCTTCTTCATAAGGCTGTTACTAGTAACGTAGCCTTTCCGCAGCTTTATCATTATCTCAGTCAGGCGCACTACC
>CAZBDM010000229.1:0-4572 GCA_964490675.1 uncultured Oligoflexales bacterium | reverse complement strand
AACTTGCGATTCGCTACATTAAATCAGCTCTTAATGCCGATGAAGATAACGTTGATTACCTCAATCAACTGGCAATTTCTTACAAAGAATCTGAGATGTATGATGAATCCCTTAGGGTCTACAATAAGATCATTAAAAGCGCTCCAGATAACGTTGTTGGTCTTTTCAATAAAGCGCTGCTTCTCGAAGCGATGAAAAACTACGATGACGCTATCAAACTTATGGAACGTATTTGCAGTAAGTTTCCTGATCTAGAAAAGAGCAAAACAAAGCTTGCTGAGCTTAAAAAAGCTAAATCTGCTGCAGCGTAAACTCGTCAGCTGTTCAAAGCAGAGATATGACAATATTGATCATTTTTGCTCCGTTAACCATTCTCAATCCACTGCTTAAAAGATCTTGAAGAGAAAAGCTGATCTCTGAAGGTCTTAAGGTGTTTAGATCCGTCCTTGTTTCTCTAAGCAATTGACATTAAGAGAAAAAATAAAATATAGTGTGTGGGAATTAAAAATGACTTGATATTTTCTAAACAAATCTCATTTTTCATCCGATCTTCAGCCAATTAGAGAGTTGAATGTGTCTCTCGAATTGAACGCGCTGTACGAAGTGAGGATTGATGCAAACTTGTTATGAAATTCTTGGCATCTCTGAAGGGGCGTCCGAAGCCGAGGTTAAAAAAGCATTTCGGACTCTAGCCTTTGACTGCCATCCCGACCGTAATAGCGCACCTGATGCTAAAGCTAAGTTTATTGAAATAAGTTCAGCTTACCAAGAGATCATTGAATCGTTTAAAAGCAAAGAGACCTCAATCGCAGATGCTGGAGTCAACACTCCGCAAGATCCTCCTTTGGATGCGAACATTTTCAATTCGGTAGATACTTCTGTAAATATCTATTCATCGGTTAAATTTGACGATACAAAAAACTCCCCAAAAGATCTCAAGTCAAAAAATAGAGCAAGAAAAATCGACTTGTTTGTTCCCATTGCTAAAATCAATGAAGGGGGGCTATTTAAGTTTCAGTTTACGTATGAAGATATAAGAAAAGAAAAAGTACTCACTGATGGAAATCTAAAAGAAAAGCTTTGTTTATGTCTTCTCTGTCGCGGCAAGGGAAAGATCACCAAGAGTGTGCCTTACTTTGAAATTGAACTCTTAAGCTCTGTTGAATGTTACGATTGCAAGGGTAGGGGGTATTTGAGGGCACCCTTTATCGGCAATGAAAAAGATTCGACAATCGTCGAACTAGATATTCCGGCAGGTGCCTATGAGGGTTTTCCCTTAGTCAAAAAAATGAAATCTCCTCTTCAAGTTGCTGGTGAACAAAAGCATTTCGATGCAAGTTTCGAACTTCATGCGTTACCGGAAAGGGGCTTTACCCGCAAAGCAGCGGATTTATATTACGACATGGAAGTCAAAGTAGATGAAGTCCGTAGTCAAATAACTAAGATCGTCAAAACCCCGATTGAAGACGTCGAAGTACGAATCCCCAATACGGTCAATAGCTCCTCGGTACTCTACTACAAGGGTCATGGGATAAAAGCATTCAAAGAAAACATAAGAGGTGATCTCTACATTAATGTTCGTATTGTGGAATCCAATATAGATTCGGACGCTACAATCACATCTTCACACGATTCTAAAAGACGGGTCTCGTAAAACTAGCAATAAATTTAATTTTTCTTAAGTGTCAAATTGACAGCGGTTGTTTGCCAATATAACATCGGCGGAAGATCAAAACAGCACGAGAAAAATTTTATAGAGATGGAGTATGTCATGACTGAATTTGATGACAGTGTTCGAGTTAATATATCTTCTAAGATGGCGCGCACAATTGCTACCACGACCAAAACAACACCTCAGATGATGGGAATAACCCCTCGTTGGTTGATGAGAATGATGCCCTGGGTGAATGTTGAGTCTGGTACTTATAGGGTCAACACTGTCGATCTAGCTTGGAAAGAAGATGAAAGAATTAAAATTGGTCCCTCGAAAAGTGATGGTAGTTACTCAATAGAACCATCTGAACTTCGTGCATTGTCGATGTTAAGTGAAGCGAGTGACAGTCTTATCTCAACATTAGCTTCTAGCTTCAAAACTAAAGATTATAAGGCCGGAGATATCATCAGTAAAAGTGACGATGAGAAGTTCTTCATCGTGACAAAAGGAAAAGTGGAAGTTACCTCAAAAGGACCTCAAGACGAAAAGATCAGACTTACTCTTCTTGGACGAGGAAACCACTTCGGTAAGCTTCCCACTGGCAATGAATATCAGCGGACTCCCCATCAAGTTATTGCCTTAACCCCTTGCCAAGTCGCAACTGTTGCAACCAAAGAGCTCAGTAAATTATTAGCTTCGTCTCCAGAGCTGCAGACAAAAGTAGACATGATGGTCAAGAAGCGCAATGATTCACTTTCAGTGCCGGAAACCAACGAAGTGGTCAAAGAGGTGAGTTCTTCCTCTTCCACGCTCAATGATATCGCCGATGGATTTGTACAATACAAGACCGATCCTCGAGAGTATCCACTCAACGTCGTTCAAACCGTTCTCAAAATAGATACAAAAATCACAGATATTTACAACGGTCCTCAAGATCAGCTTAAAGAGCAGCTTCGCTTAAGTATCGAAGCCGTGAAAGAAAAGCAGGAGTGGGAGATCATTAATAACAAAGAGTATGGCTTACTTAATGTCGCCGCATCTTCAATGCGTCTGCAGCCGCGATATGGTGCACCTACTCCTGATGATCTTGACGAAATGTTAGCGCGAGTTTGGAAAAAACCAGCATTTTTTGTCGCACATCCTCTTGCTATCGCAGCCTTTACACGTGAGTGCACCCGTAGAGGAGTTCCACCGGTTGTTGCGAACATGTTTGGATCGCCATTTATTACTTGGAGGGGTGTACCAATTATTCAGAGTAACAAACTCGGGTTTACCACTGATGAACACGGCATTGAACGCACTAATATTTTACTGATGCGTGTTGGTGAACAGGATCAAGGTGTAGTCGGACTCCATCAGTTAGGTATTCCGAACGAATATTCTTCAAGTATGGCAGTACGCTCCATGGGTATTGACGGCAAGGGCTTAGCCTCTTATCTCATTTCCTCTTATTTTAATGTAGCAGTTCTAACTTCCGATGCTTTGGCTGTTCTTGAAAATGTAGAGGTGGGAAACTATCATGAGTATCAATAATCCTGGTAAATCTCTTGAGGGAGGAGCTTCAGAGCTCTTCTCCTCTCCGCAAGGTTTTCGTCTTGCCGAAGAGAAAATGACCGATCTATTGCGTCAGGTTTACGACGAAATGGAAGAGGTTTGTAGCCCTTACAGCATGAATCAAGAAGCTTCTTCGCAATCTGCGACTACTGACGGCCTGATGTCTTCCTATCTCGATATGGATACTGAATTACAGAGCGTCATGGACGAGTGTATTAAAGGTTGTGAAACAACGGAGCAGGGGTTTAACTCTGACTTCACTTCATTGACCGCTAAGTCAGGATTTGACACTATCAATAGTTATTACTTTCTTGAGTCAAAGACGAGTCTTCCAGCCAGCAATGATAAGCTGGACATCACTGCTATTAGAAAAGATTTTCCTGTTTTGGATCAGGAAATCAAAGGGAAACCACTTGTTTGGCTAGACAATGCCGCGACGACTCAAAAACCTTCGTCGGTTATTGACAAAGTCTCCGCCTACTACAAACAAGATAACTCTAATATACACCGTGGTGCCCATGACTTAGCAGCACGTTCGACTGATGCATACGAGTATGCGAGGCGAAGAGTAGCTGAGTTTATTAATGCAGGCTCCGAAAAGGAAATTGTCTTTGTTAGAGGAACGACGGAAGGGATTAACTTTATCGCTCAATCTTACGGTCGTAAGTTTATCAAAGAAGGCGATGAAATCATTCTAACCACTCTTGAGCATCACGCCAATATAGTTCCTTGGCAACTTCTAGCGCAGGAAACCGGTGCAGTCATTAAGGTCGTACCTATTGATAGTAAAGGTGATTTGATTCTAGAAGAATTCGAGAGACTTCTCGGACCTAAAACCAAGATCGCTTCTTTCGCTCATGTTTCAAATGTTCTAGGAACAGTTAATCCTGTTAAAGAAATGGTCGCAATGGCTAAGCGTTTCGGTGTTACGACAGTTGTTGATGGTGCGCAAGGTATTCCTCACCAACAGGTCGATGTTGCTGATATGGACTGTGATTTTTACGTTTTTTCAGGTCATAAACTTTTCGCTCCTACGGGAATAGGAGCGGTTTATGGAAAAGAGTCAATTTTGCGATCCATGCCACCTTGGCAAGGTGGTGGTAACATGATTGTTAATGTGAGCTTTGAGAAAATCACCTATCAAGATGCTCCGATGAGATTTGAGGCCGGTACGGCTGCTATTGCGCAAGCAATAGGTCTAGCAGCAGCGATCGATTACTTGGAATCTTGGGGGTGGGCAAATCTCATCGCTTATGAAGAATCTTTAATGCACTACGCTCAAGATTTGATGGCAGATATTCCTTATATCAATCACATCGGTACGTCAGACACCAAGATCGGGGTGTTGGCCTTTACGATGAATG
>CAZBDM010000228.1:0-6808 GCA_964490675.1 uncultured Oligoflexales bacterium | reverse complement strand
GTCATCAAAGATGAGCCTTGCTGGATTGCCCATGTCGATGGCTCTTCGATAAATGGAGGAATGCAGGTCGAAGAATGACTCTGCAAACTCTTCACTAGCTTCATGATATTTGCAGGGCCGGCTGCATATCCAACCCGCCAACCAGTCATAGCAAAGCCTTTTGACATGCCATTGACAAGTACAGCTCGTTCTTTTAGCTCGGGGGCTATTTTCAAAATTGATACATGAGGGTGGTCGAAAGACATGTATTCGTAGATTTCGTCACTGACCAACCACCATGACTTTGTCTTAAGGTAGTCCGCTAGTTTTTGCAGTTCGGATTCTTCAAGAGCGTATCCGGCTGGGTTATTTGGAGAACAAAGCACGTACGCTTTTGTTTTTTCGGTGGCGTACTTTTCGATTTTGTTGATATCGATGATCGGCTCACTTACCGAGTCAGGTATGGGGATGATGACTGGTTTGGCACCAGCAGCTTTAATCTGCTCTTTGTAACTCACCCAACAGGGTGCTGTGAGAAGGACTTCGTCGCCTTCGTTAAGCATGGCTAGGAAAGTATGAAACAGAATTTCTTTGGCTCCGATACCACAAACGATTTGAGACGGGTCGTAAGAAATGCTGTTTTCTCTGGCGATCTTATCGGCAATGGCTTGTCTGAATGCAGGGCTACCCCCGGCTGGACCGTACTTAGTTTTGCCTGCTTGCAGTGCTTGAATCGCCCGTTCAATGATCGGTTTTGGTGTGAGAAAATCAGGCTCACCGACCGCGAAGTTTAAAATATCGGCACCTGAGGCTTTAAATTCCTTTGCTTTGGCGTTTAAGGCGACTGTAGGGGAGGCGCTTAAGCTGCTGATATTTTGTGATAAATTCATTTAGAGGGCCTTTTGTCCTACACAGGAATGAAGGTTTTTTCTCTGTTCCAGTAGTCCCTAATAAAGCCTGATGGTTACAGGGTATGCAAGGGTTTTTTTGACACGCATAGGCGGAATTGTGAGGTCGCTTTTTTGTGAGGCGTAAGTCCGGTTTCCTCTATGCTGCACGGTAGAACCCACCCTCACCAGGTGGGCTCCACACTTCCCGCTTCAGGCTTCCCCCTACGTTTCAAAACGGGGGGCTTGCTCACCACGAAAGGATTAGGATCCCTAATTAATTACGTTGGTTCTCCGGCATATCAAAGACGAAGCCGAACTTACAGGGAGAGTATAGCATAAAGTACTTCAGGGTTGGAGATTTTATGTCTCAAATTTGGTAAAAAATAAATTATGTTAGGTTTTCTCTAAGATAAGAATGCCTTCTAAATGGAGAGAAGATTGCAGCAAGATCACCACAACGATGCCTTAAAAAGACCGGCCGTTTACGTTATTGCAACTCCTTTGGGTAACTTGAAGGACTTTAGTCAACGCGCCATTGAAATCATAAGCGACGTTGATTTTATTGCAGCGGAAGATACGAGGCGAGCCAAGACTTTGTTGCAGTCACTTTCTCTTCCGGAAAAAAAAATCATCAGTTACTTCGATCATAACGAGCGACAAAAGTCCCTGGAGATTATTGAAAGGTTGCTTGAAGAAAACCTTAGTGTTGCCTTGATCAGTGATGCCGGAACTCCCTGTATTGCTGATCCTGGTTATCGTCTTATCGCTTTAGCTCACTCGCAAAATGTCACTGTCATCCCTGTTCCAGGGGCTTCTGCAGTGGCAACCTTGATCTCAGCTTCAGGTTTGCCTTCCGATCGCTTCAGTTTTGTCGGATTTTTACCTAGTAAGGCGAGTCAGAGGAGAAGAGAGATTGAAAGTTGGAAAGATCTCCATGGATCGGTTGTCTTTTTTGAAACGACCCGCCGCTTGATCGCAGCTCTCCAGGATATCTCGGAGGTTTTTGCTGATCACCGTATTGCAATCGGTCGAGAACTTACCAAAATTTACGAAGAGATTGTTAATCTTTCCATTGAAGAAGCTGTTATCTGGGCCAAAGAGCACCAAACTCTGAAAGGTGAAGTTAGCGTCATGCTGTCTCTTAAAGGCAGTCGGTCAGAGATCTCTCAGGAGGACATTGAAAGCCGGTTAACTGAAGAGGTGAGGGAAGCTTATAAGCAAGGGAAAAGTCACCGTGACTTGATGGAACGTTATAAAGACTGCGGGCTAGAGCGGAAAAGACTGTATCAGTTTTTGCTTGATTTAAAATAAGGTTTAGGAAGGGAGTTGCAATGTCTAGCAACTCCTCAGTGCCTATTCAGCTATGGTTAGTTCAACGATCAAGGCGGTTCTTGCGAAGCTGCCAGCATAACTTCAGCCAGTCTTCCTTCAAACATCGAAGCCATCATTTGCGTATTGAGTCTAGACATTGCTGAATGATAATAAGTTAAATGCTCTAAAGCTGCCAAATTGCGCCAGTTGCAGAATTTCCTTCCTTTGTGAGGCGCTTAACCACCTGAAAGCGACAAGTATAAACGATTGAAACAAAAGGAAAAAATGACCTTGTTTACTACAAAGTAAAGTCTCGAAAGATTTTTCCGATACGACTCTTGAGAGATAGTGTTTTTGCTCAGGGGATTTAATGACAAGTTTCGCCACCAACTTGACATTTGTGGTTGTTCTACTAGTGACGTTATCGTCCTGCAACGATTCTGCAGGATTTAGTGGCAATAACACTAAGAAAAAAGCATCCGGTGAAACAACTACAACTAACTCATCGAGTGTGACAAGGGGCGAAGCTTTGACTCAAGAAATTGAATACAAAGCTTCGATGACAGCTGGGAATAACAAAGTTGACCTCATCTTTGCAATTGATTCTTCAAGATCGATGCGCTCTGAAAATGAGTTTCTAGGCGGCCATATAGATTCTTTCGTAAGTCGCATGAAAAGCGATACTGATCTTGACTATCAAGTGTTTGTTCTAGGAACGAGCATCACCATTACGACAAACGACCGAGTGGAAGTGATGAAGCAAGAAATTGGCAGCAACGACAGTCTCAATATCCTTAAGTCTTTCTTACAGACCAAAGGCCTCGGATCGTTGCAAGTCCGTCAGGATGCGATCAAAGAGATTGTTGTGATTTCCGATAACAATGCCAATGTCAGTGCCTACGATTTTGAGCAGTTTTTACGACAGAACTTCAATAACTTTGGCCTTGTAAGGGTCAACGCTTTTGTTGGTTTACCGTCGAGTGCGCCGAATGATTGGTGTCAGATCTCTGCTCCTGGAAATGTGTACAAGGATCTTGCAAGCAGCAAGCTCGTTGGTGGGTTTGTTCAAGACATATGTGATGGTAATTGGGGTCGACTATTTCAGAATCTAGGTGTTGCTCCGGAACGGATCGCACAAGGGGGAGCCTCGCTGCTGCTAAATGCTAAACCAGATCTTAATCAGCCGGTAGAAGTAAAGGTCAATGACAATCTTGTCGCTACAGGCGCTTGGACATACGATCAAACACTTAATGCTGTCATTATTTCAGATGTATCATCTCTCCAAGATGGAGCGAAGATATCGGTCAAGTATTACCCGTTATAAAAAAAAGTGGGATTAGATATGAGAGAGTTTCATAGTTTTAAAATCATTTTTTTGATCAGCCTTTTCCTAGCTGTGGGATGTAACAACACATCCTTCTCAGGGAGTACGACTGAAAAGAAAAAGAATGCAACTGGTGTCGATGCTGCAGGACAGAATGGCTCGGATCCAAATAATCCTAACGGTGAAGGCCTGCCAGGTAATGGAGATGGTTCCGCCAATGGTGAAGGAGTCTTTGGTGATAAAAATGGCAACAACACCGGTAACCCAATAGGGGAATTAGTTGATAATGGCGATGGAACTGTTTCTGAACAATTCTTCGGTCTAGCAACGGTCAAGTCAACCGTCAAAGTTGACGTCATTATCGCAATGGATACCTCCGGCAGTATGACTGACGAAAAGCGAAAACTGGAAGAAAATATGAAAAACTTTCTGACTAAATTCGATAAGACCCCTGGGGTCGACCATCAGGTCTTTATGATTGGTCGAAACTTTAATTTTCCGCAGCTTGATTCAAATCGATTCGACCATATTGATCAATACGTTGACAGTCGTGATTCTCTCCGCCGCATCCAAGACTTCCTGAACGGGAACTATAATTCAAAACTGAGCTTGCGTGCCGATACAGCTAAAGAGCTTTTAATCGTTACCGACGATGACTCAAACCTAGGTGCTGATGCCTTTAAGACTTTTCTCGAAAACAAAGAAGCTCAATATGGGGTCTTTCACGTTAATGGCTTTGTGTGGGTCAATGGCAACAACAACAATGGCCTGAGCTGGTGTACTAGGGCACGCGACGGCAATGTTTATACAGCCCTTGGCAACGATGCTAAATTTGGTGGTCTCGTCCAGCACTTATGTACTGAAGATTGGTCAAAGATGCTAACCGACCTTGCGGAGCAGATCATCGATGTCAACGCGCAGGTTGAATTTAAATTAACAGCAAAAGTTGATCCTAACGACGTTATGATCGTTTACATCAACGATCAAGAAATCCCCACATCTGGTTGGGAGTTCAATGCACCTAATAACAGTATCATCTTCGCCGATGGATGGGAGCCGCAACCAGGCGATAATATGATTGTGCGTTATTCAACACTTCAGTAAAGCTAGAGATATTTGCCGATGGCAAACAAAAGATTCCTTTTACCAGAAGACACTGCCGTTCAGGTCTGTGTTGTGAGAAAACTTGTTCACCCTGGCAGACAACTTTTGGCATGGTGATGAAAAAGGTTTCACTTTTAATCTGCCTTTGTTAAATTAATCAAAACACCAAAAAGATTTTAATCGTCCCCTAAAACGATTATCCCATAAAGGTCTCAACATGATTGGTGGGATTGAACGTGAACGAAGAGTCTTCCGTAGGCTAAGGAGCCGTCATAGAAACCCTCTGCCTTCGGGATTCCCCAATAAAGTCCTAGCCGACCGTCATGCCGGTTGGCAAGCGGGGCTGCCTGCGCACATCTTGCAGGAAACCGACCCTTGGGTTCCGACGATCGTTGCTGTCGGTGGGGGTAAGGGAGGCGTTGGGAAAAGCCTCATTAGCGCCAATCTTGCTGCCAAGCTTGGGCAAGTTGGTCTGGAAGTCCTGCTTGTCGACCTCGATATCGGTAGTTCCAACTTACATACCTATTTCGGTCTTGGTCTACCTTCAAAGACTCTTACCGACTTTGTTTTAAAAAGACGCTTTAACTTCAGTGAAATTATCATGCCGACACCGGCTGAACATGTCAGGCTTATCGCTGGCGGAAAAGATGAAAATTGGTCGGATAGACAGAGCTACCATCATGGTATCTTTAGCAGCTTTTGGCATACCCTCCTTGCTTCGAGAAAACTACTTGATTGCGATATTGTCATCCTTGACCTTGGGGCAGGATCCCACCGCTTAAGTGTTGACTTTTTTACTGCTGCTCATGCAGGGATCGTAACGGTCCTTCCAGAGCCGACATCAATTGAAAATGCCTACACATTCTTAAAAGCCACCTTTCGCTGTTTGATTGAAAATGCAGGTGCACAAATTAATCAAACCGAGCAGGCTTCTGCACTTAAGAGCGCTCTTTTTGAATCTTCGGCTGGAGCAGCTGCGCAGCGGGGACAATCAATTGTCGATCGCTTTAAACAGCAGTTTCATAATTATCCGTCGCTCTGTGAGCATGTCGTTCAAGCACTTCGTGGTCGACAAATAAATTTTATTACTAATCAGGTGCGTTCACAAAAGGACACTGATATTGGCACATCAATGGCAACAATCAGTCGGAACTATTTTGGTTACGATGCCAAGTATCTCGGGTTTTTGCCTGATGACGATGTGGCCTGGAAGTCCTTGCGTAATCGGCGACTTTTAATTAAAGATTTTCCCCATGCAAATCTGAGTAAAAAACTATATGACATTGCGGCTCGATTGCTCAGCAATCTTGGCTATTGAGAGGAATAGGTTATGGATCACGAGTTTGACAGCGATATTCACAAAGATCGCCGTTTTATGATTGAACGAAACTATTATGACATCCTTGGGGTTGTGCCCTCTGCTTCGCAGTCAGAAATTCGAGAAGCCTACATGAGGCAGAAGAATACCTATGCCAGCGATAACCAGGCAACCTATTCCCTTCTCGACCAAGATAATCTATCTCAAACCATCGATATTATTGAAAAAGCTTTTTCGACTCTCAACGATCAGCGTAAGCGTCGGCAATATAACGAAAAAATTGGTGTTGAGAACCCCTGCGAGTCACAGTCATACGGGGACGATCTGATGGAAATGACGATGCCTTCAGAACCTGCGGTGCATCATGAAAGAGAAGATGTCTTCACCATACAAAACCGTGATTATATGGAGTCAACCACGATCCCACCGCTTAGAAAAGTAGCTAAGATCCGAAGTGTAGCGTCGTCCGCTCAAACTGAGGATGCAAAAGCGGCCATGCAGGTGGAAATGGAAAATGCAGATCTTTCAGATGGGCAACTTTACAAGAAATTACGGGATATTGTCGGTGTTAGCGAAGACGAAATGCAAGAAAACACAAAGATTTCAAAAGAATTCATCCGCAACATGGAGGAAAACGTCTTTGATCGCTTGCCCCAAACCGTGTATGTTAAGGGGTTTTTACGCAGCTACTTACGCTATCTTGCTGCGCCTGATTATGAAAAACTGGTTCAAGCATATACCGATCGATTCCAAAAATGGCAGAAGAGCAAAACATCGTAACCACCGAGGTCACAGAACACGGTCAAGGCAAGCGTCTCGACCACTGGCTAGCTTTTCAATTTAAAGACTATAGCCGCAATCAGCTTCAACGACTGATTGAGC
>CAZBDM010000227.1:5169-6816 GCA_964490675.1 uncultured Oligoflexales bacterium | reverse complement strand
TTTTAAGGTCCTCCTCAGCGAGCTCCTCGTCGGTAGCTGACAAGAAAAGCCCTGCATAGGCGAGACCGATACCGAGCGGTATGATCGTTGTCCAGCGACTGAGATACTTAAAGTCAAAGGGGGCGAGTAGGATATCGCTCGTTGACTCTTCTTTAGTCAGAAAAGAGAACTCGCCATATGGTTTACGCGACCTCACCGCCGAGCGAAAGCTATGATAGGCACTAAATCCCCCTGACATTTGATAGACCTGCGCAGAAAAGTTAGCTGACCTGAGGTTATCATCTTTGGTGTAAAGCCCACTGTCTTGCTCAAAGTCGATTTCTTCCTGGGTTTTGTTTCTGGCGAACTCTTCGATGAAATGGACATAACTGAAAATACCGCCGGCGGCGATTCCTGTGTAGGCAGCAGCACTGAGATATTGACCTTCCCACCATTGATCAAATCCGGGAATAAAAAAAGATGCCACTTGCGGGAAAATGATGTTGCGTTTGTAGGTCTGTCGGTCTTCAGAAAGTGCGTAGGGATGATCTAATTCGAAGCCATGGCTATTTGGGTCAACGCGTGCTTTTTGAGTCGGTTCGGAGAAGCCGTAGGAGCTGCTCAAAGCGAGACAAATACTGATAAAAAATGCCACAAGCTGATTCTCACGTATCTTAACAGAAACCTGCACGCTGCCCCCTCAAGCTGGCTTGTAAAAAACAAATGATTAAAGAATTTCAATTGAACAAAGTATATGATAGCGAAAGTGGTCGGTGGTGAAACTGTTTTTTTATTCTGGGAGTCGCAATGCTCGATATTGCTTTTATCCGTGAAAATGCTGAACTAGTCAAAAAAAGTGCAGCAGATAAGAACTTTAACGTAGACCTTGATCAGATCCTTGCCGTCGATGAGGAGATGAGGCCCATGCAGCAGGAGCTAGAAAGCCTGCAGGCTGAGCGCAACAAAATCTCCAAAATGATTCCAAAGGCCTCTCCAGAAGAAAGAGAAGTCCTTAAGAAACAAGTCATCGACTTTAAGAGCAAGCTTGAATCTCTGCAAGAAACAGTGCGAGAGAAGAAAAAACAACTACGCGAGCTCATGCTTCTCGTTCCACAACCAGCAGCTGAAGATGTTCCGGTGGGAAAAGACGATAGCGAGAATGTCGAAGTCAAAACCTGGGGGACGCCGCGTTCTTTTGATTTTAAACCGCTCGACCATGCGACCCTCGGTGAGAAGCTGGGAATGATTGACTTTAAACGAGGCGTTAAGCTAGCCGGAAGCCGATCCTATGTCTTAACAGGGGACGGAGCTCTACTTGAACAAGCGGTGCTTCGCTATACTTACGATTTTCTCCTTGGACGTGGGCTAAAGCCAATGTCTGTTCCTGTTCTAGTCACCGAAGCGTCAATGGAAGGAACCGGCTACTTTCCTGTTGGCCGCGATCAGGCTTACTACATTGAGAAAGATCAACTTGCGCTTGTCGGAACCTCGGAAGTGTCCATGTGTGGTTACCACGCAGATGAAATCCTTGACGAAAAAGATCTTCCTATAAAGATGATGGCTCAAAGCGGTTGCTTTAGAAGAGAGGCTGGCTCGTACGGTAAAGATACCAAAGGGCTTTACCGTGTCCATCAGTTTCAGAAGATTGAGCAGGTGATTATCGCTCAA
>CAZBDM010000227.1:4695-5159 GCA_964490675.1 uncultured Oligoflexales bacterium | reverse complement strand
CTCAGACTCTTCATCAGGAGCTTCTTGATAACGCTGAGCTGATCATGCAAGCACTAGGCTTGCCTTATCGCGTCGTCTACGTCTGTACAGGCGATCTAGGCCAAGGTCAGGTGCGTAAGCACGATATCGAAACCTGGATGCCCTCCAGGGAAGGCTATGGCGAAACTCATAGCTGCTCAACTTTCTATGACTTCCAGGCGCGGCGATTAAATATGCGCTATAAAACCAAGGACGGCAAAAAAGTGACAGCATACACCCTCAACAACACTGCTGTCGCATCTCCTCGCGTTCTTATCCCAATTATTGAAAACTATCAGACAAAAGATGGTAAAATCGAAATACCCGAGGTACTTAGACCTTATATGGGAAATCGACGATCCATAGGATAGCATTCCTTTTCAGCGGAGATCGGTATGGATACTGTCTTGCTGCCTGATGGAAGAAAAATTTCTTACAGTTCATTC
>CAZBDM010000227.1:341-4685 GCA_964490675.1 uncultured Oligoflexales bacterium | reverse complement strand
GATGGGTCACCGGTGATTTATCTGCACGGTTTTTTTACCTCCCATAAAGAAGCGCATGCGATTTGTGCGATGGCGAAAGAGTTCGGTTTACGATTGATTTCAATCGATCGACCTGGCTACGGACATTCTGACCCAGACCGCCACCATTCGGTATCGTGTTTCTCAAAAGATCTTGAAGTGTTCGTCAGTCGTTTGCGGCTTGATCAGTTTGCCATTCTTGGTATTTCTGGTGGTGCACCCTATGCTATTGCTGCAGCGGCGCACTTTGATCCTGAACAAGTCACCCAAGTCACCGTTGTTAACGGCCTTGGACCGGTATCTACGCCCGGGTTCACGCGGTATCTTGTTTGGCGTCACAAAGCCAGTCTTTTTTTAGGAAGACGAGCGCCGTTTTTATTACGTCCCCTTTACGCGTCGATGCGGCAATCATTCTTGCGTGATCCACAGGCTTTTATGGATTCTCTGGCTTCTTCGTTATGTGAGTATGACAAACAGGTGCTTAGTCAAGAACATGTGCGTTCTTATTTAATCTCTTCTTTCGATCACGCCATTAAACAAGGTGTTTTGGCTCCTATACTCGATGCAAAGAAATACACGCGCCCTTGGCTTGTCGATCTCCACAATATAAAAGTAAAGGTCAAGATTTGGCATGCTGAGGACGACAAAGTCGTTCCCATTGTAATGGCACAGTATCTTAAAAGTAAGATACCCCGCTCAGAACTCATTACGGTCAAAAATCATGGCCACTATTCTTTGCCGATCTCGCATGCTGATCTGATACTCGATTCGGTTAAAGCGAGCTTCTAAAAATCCTGTTTGTTTTTTTGATGCTTACTGTGCACTCAAAAATTTCAATCAAGAAAAGGAATGTTCATAGCTTTTTCTTTTGCGACTTCTTTTGCTCGGTCATAACCAGCATCAACATGACGGGCAACACCCATACCTGGATCGGTGGTTAAAACGCGTTCGAGTCGATTCGCAGCTTCGTCAGTGCCGTCGGCGACAATCACCATTCCAGCATGTAACGAGTAGCCCATACCGACGCCTCCACCATGATGGAAGCTTACCCAGCTGGCACCGCCGACGGCATTGATCATCGCATTTAGAATCGGCCAGTCAGCGATGGCATCAGAGCCGTCTTTCATCGCTTCTGTTTCCCTGTTGGGAGAAGCAACAGAACCGCAGTCTAGGTGATCACGACCAATGACAATCGGTGCTTTGACCTTTCCTTCTTTGACGAGTTTATTGATTATCAATCCGGCTTTGGCGCGATCACCGTAGCGTAACCAGCATATCCTTGCGGGAAGACCTTGGAAGGCCACTCTTTCGCGCGCGGCAGGGATCCATTTCTGGAGGTTTTCGTCATGTGGAAAGGCTTCAAGCAGTGCATCATCAATAGTGAGAATGTCCTGAGGGTCACCAGACAGAGCTGCCCATCGAAAGGGTCCATTGCCTTCACAAAACATCGGGCGAATAAATTCGGGAATAAATCCTTTGAACTCAAAAGCGCGCTTACAGCCGCCTTTTTCTGCTTGTGCACGAATATTGTTACCGTAGTCAAAAACAATCGCGCCTTTGTCTTTACAGGCTAACATCGCGTCGACTTGTTCAGCCATGGCTTTATAGGCGCGTTTTTTATACTTGGCAGGATCGGAAGCGCGCAACTCAGCCGCTTCTTCTAAGGTCAAGCCATTCGGTACGTAGCCATCGAGCTCATCATGAGCTGAGGTTTGGTCAGTGACGATATCGGGTATAATATTGCGCTCGACAAGTTCGGAAAGCACATCGGCAGCGTTACCGAGAAGGCCGATTGAGATCGCTTCTTTCTTTTCTTTCGCTTTCAGTGCCCAATCGATCGCTTCATCGATGTGATCAGTCATCTTATCGAGGTATTTTGTTTGCAGACGTTTTTTAATACGCTCAAGGTCAACGTCAACACCAAGATAAGTTGCTCCAGCGATAGTTGCAGCAAGCGGTTGTGCACCACCCATGCCCCCAAGGCCGCCAGAAAAGATCAATTTACCCTTAAGATCACCACCAAAGTATTTTTTGCCACATTCGGCGAAGGTTTCGTAAGTGCCTTGCACGATCCCCTGGCTGCCAATGTAAATCCACGATCCTGCGGTCATTTGACCGAACATGATCAGGCCTTGTTTTTCCAGTTCGTGGAAGTGATCCCAGTTCGCCCAGTTACCCACCAGATTTGAGTTCGCAATAAGAACCCGCGGGGCGTTTTCATGGCTTTTAAAAACCACTACCGGTTTGCCAGATTGAACGAGGAGCGTTTCATCGTTTTCGAGATCTTTTAAGGTTTCTATGATTTTTTCGTAACACTGCCAGTTGCGAGCAGCCTTGCCTGTACCACCGTAAACAATCAAATCGTCTGGCTTTTCCGCCACATCGGGATCGAGATTGTTCATCATCATGCGCATGGCCGCTTCTTGGAGCCAGCCTTTGCAGGTCAGTTGGTTTCCGGTTGGTGCCTTGATGTTGCGATGTTTTGTCACAGCCGCTCCCCTCTCGTTGATAGTCTGTCCATGGTCGAGATATCAGCAATTATTATCACAGATAGAGGGGTTTTGCAGCGAAGAAATCGACGCGCTACTGCTGACCGCAGTTTACTCCATTGCTACTTTCAAGGGTGTACTTCTTTATAGCCCTTTTGTCGCTTGCCGGATCGTGGGCATAGAGCGCAAAATTCCCAGGAACGTATGCTGTCATGCTGAAAGGAGTTTTCCTTGAGGTCCAGGAGTTTTCTTGTTCATTGTAAACCCAACCGTTTTCCTCTGTGGCTTCGAGCACCCGCCAACCTTCAGCCGTTGAATCATCGTTACACTCATGGGCTTCTCCGTTTCTTTCATCTTGGGTAACCAAAACATACTGTTGGTACACTCTTATTGTCTT
This sequence comes from uncultured Oligoflexales bacterium, assembly GCA_964490675.1. Classification (GTDB taxonomy): domain Bacteria; phylum Bdellovibrionota_B; class Oligoflexia; order Oligoflexales; family JAWKNZ01; genus CAZBDM01. The sequence goes on along the minus strand of CAZBDM010000227.1, from coordinate 1,781 downwards.
AGGGGTATTTTTAATAATCGTTTGAATTTGACCATCTGCGTTATTGCATTCAGAAAAGTGCTTAGACTCGATTGTTATAGTCAAAGAGGGAGTCTGTGGATTAGCATCTGGATTTTCTGGTACAGGACGCTGACTTATATCACTATCTTCTTCTACACTATCTGGTTGTCTAGCTTCTGGAAGAGAAACGGTTTCAACATCTTTTTTTTCTGCGTCGTCTTCGCTCTTTTCTACCTTTTCTTGTTCAGATTTTACTTCCGATGAAGGAGGGGGAGTGATAGAGCGACCACTACATCCACAGGCGAGTAGCATTAATAAAAGCCAAACAGAAAAAACCTGATGAACCATCTTTAACCTCAATTTTTTTGGAACTTTGCAAGATCATCGGAATAAACTGCTAAAAAATAAACAAAGCTAAAATAAGTGAGTAAATGCAGAATCATATGCGTTTTATTTGGTTTGGCCGAATGTTTTGCGCGAAAACCCCAAAATTAAAAACTAACTTCAGGCCTGAATATTTCTTACAGTGTGATTATTGGGTATTAATGAGCTGATTTTAGTAAATTCTCAACCTCTGTTTTCCGAACAGAAAAGCGTAGAGAGAGTGAAATCCTAAATCAAGGAAAAATCCTTATGCTCAAGCTTTTTGTAAGGGGAGTGCTGTTATCCTGTTCTATCGCTTTATTCAGCTGTAATGGCGGTGGATTCGCTAACAAAAGTGGATTGACAGGAAAGAATGCTAGTCAGGAAAACAACCAGTCAGATCAAACTGACTCAGATAGTACTAAGGACACTGGTGCGAGCAAGCCTGAAACCAACTCAGAGTTAAGCTCAACGATTCCAGAGGAAATCTCTGGAGCCTATCTAGCTTGCTCGTCTACCACTGCTGAAACAGAAATTCCCAACTCTTTAAAAGACCAAGCAAGTAACATTCAGAAACAGGTTTTTGGCTGCCAAGTTGTTGACAATGAGGGGCAAAAAATAAATCAAACAGTCTTCGTTAAAAGCGTCAATGCTCAGTGTACTCAAGGTACATCTATCGAACCGACTTTACATTTTTCGGAAGGAAGTCTCTTTGACGCATTTTTTGCAATCGACACAGTTGTTTGTGAAGTGAGTTCAATCTCAGCGACTTTCGAAATTGACGGTATTGAATCATCGAGTAGCTCTAAGCCAATCATAGAGACGCCTAAAACCACTGGCTTTCATCTTGCCTTTGTAACGAGTCGTAGCTACCGACCAGGGCTAGCTTTTCCAGATGGCTTTTCTTCTCTTAGCGAAGCTGATGAGATCTGCCTAAAACACGCAGCAGAAGCAGGACTTGTAAGTGAATTTCCTAGATGGAAAGCAATTCTATCAGATTCCCAAACGTCGGCTAAGGAACGACTACAGTTGAGCCGAAAAATCGTTGATATTCGTCGGGAGTTGATCTCTCAACCC
>CAZBDM010000227.1:0-331 GCA_964490675.1 uncultured Oligoflexales bacterium | reverse complement strand
GGCTTTTTGGAGTGAGGAGTCTGGCTTTTATATTTTTCTAAATGAGAATAACGAACGTGCATGTGGATCACCTTGTCTTGTAGCGCAAGGAATGTTGAGTGTCTGGACAGGAACAACATCAACAGGCAATCGTTCAGGTAGCACCTGCAATGACTGGCAGGCATCGACCGGTGCAACAAATGGACGCACCGGGTGGGCAAAAGATCCAAGTATGAATAATAATGACTCACGCAGCGGCTGGATTGAAGAATCATCAAGGAGCTGCAACAACGATCATTTTCTCTATTGTGTCAGCCTTTAACTGACCCCGAAAATTGTGTCTTGAAATAAG
>CAZBDM010000226.1:0-6823 GCA_964490675.1 uncultured Oligoflexales bacterium | reverse complement strand
ACGCTCAACACAGTTTTATGCTGTCAAAAAATCCTATGAGAAATCCGGGTTAGAAATAAAGCCTTATATCTTTCCGTATGATTGGCTCCGACAAACGTCGATTCATTTTACACTGCCATAGGCATAACGTTTTGTTTTTATTTGTTTTTTAAATGGTGCGTTAGTTGCGGGATAAGCCTTAATAACCGTATCGAGACGAGTTATTGATATCAATTATGCAAAAACAGTAAGGACCACCTTTAGAAGAATTCGAATTCCCAACCCAGAAGGCAAAGCAGAACTTCGCCAAGCTCTCGACCTTGAAGCTTATTCAATCGATAAAGTCAGTCTTTCAGAGAAAAGATATCTCATCAACTTTATCGAAACGACTAAAGACACGCCTAATTATCCAGTTAAATTTTACGTCAGTACTGATAAGGTACTAGGTATGCGGGTGACGCTTTCTAGCCCCAAAGGTATTGATTATTATCAAAAGGACTTCTATCTAAATCTCAAAAATTAAACAAAAAAGAGCCTCTTTCAGATCATTCAGATTCATTTGAAACATGATATGAAAAGAGGCTTGTTTTTAAGCCCATCTATTTTGCACCTTGCACAATCCAGCTTTTAAGCTTTTGTTTAAGATCATCAGAAATAGGGTTTTTCGGCGGCATATAGTCCGTATCGATAACTTCCCATAGATAGCTTTCAGAAAGGTTACCCGGTACTACCATTTCTAGAACGGTATTTTCATCACTGAGATCAATAAAGTTGGCGGAACCTTCAGGTCGGTGACAACCCACACAAGATTTTTCGACAATCATCTCATTGATAAAAGCAAAGTTTACGTCTACCTTTGGTTCTTTTTTTGGTTTTTGTTGTTCTACTTTTTGCTCTTCTTCTTTCTTCGTCTCATCTTTTTCAATTTCATCTTCGGGCTTCTCGTCACCGACAGCATCAGCTGAGTTCTCTGGCGCCCCGTCATCAATCCACTTTTTTAACAGTAAGATGCGACTGTCTTCCATCTTTCCAGACGGAGGCATACTACCTGAGGCAACACTCGTGTAGAGAAGACTAGATGCTGCATCCCCCTTGATAACGAGGGCATCAATCTTAAATAAATCCTGATAAGATACAAGATTGATACCCCCCGCAGAACGCGAAGAAGAATGACAACTGACGCATCCTCCTTCAGAAAAGACATCTTTTTTGAAGATGGCAAAGCTTAGCGGCTGTTCGTCGGCAAGATCCTGTGAGTCGACTTGCGGTTTTTTAGCTCTTTCTTCGTAACATGAAGTAAAGAGTAGAGTTACCGAGAGTACAAAGAGTTTAGCTTTCACCTTTTCCCTCCTCGATATTTTCAAATGTCAAATTAACATCATGAGTATGACCTGCGTCACGGCTTGACGTAACTTCTAGCGCCCCTTCAGCGATAAGCACAATGATTTGGTCTGTTGTTAAATTGATAAGATGTGGATGACGACTACTTCCTTGAATATCTAGTGAAACTGTATCATTCAGATAGCTTTCTCTAATGAGCTCAAATAAGTCATCCGACTTCAGCTGCAAGTCGTGATTATGATTACGTGAAATTTCAACTCTAATCTGATAGGTTTCTTCTTTTTCAACCATAGCATGGAGCTTGCTCGTCATACCTAAAGTAAGAGCTGCGGCCGATGTTGTCATTGATTTTGAAATAAGTTCTCTTCTATTCATGGTTTTTCCCTCCTTGGATTTTCTACTAGACATTCTTCCAACTAAAGCTGTAGTCTTCAACTTCTTAAAACGAAACATGTGTTGCAAAAATGGAAACGCCCACAAGCCTTACATCCGACCTCAAACTACGTGACATCATCACGGTAGTTGAACTATTGAAAACAAGATCTCTTAGAGACTTTTCTCGACGCTTTGGTGGATCTCCAGGACAGATTTCAAAACAAGTTAAAGCAATTGAATCAAAACTAGGTATGAGACTTTTCGATCGGTCGAGTCAAGGCGTTGAAGCAACTCCCGAAGCTATGAGTATTATGAGTATCTTCGAAAAGATCTACGATCTACACCTAAAACTTACCGGAGAACTCAACCCTGAAGAAAAAGAAAACCTTCTAGGTTTTGCCTCGACGTCTTTCCTGTCGACATCTATTCTTCCTAGGGTTTTTGCTAAATTTGAGCAGCAGGTTGGCAAGAGTAAGTTTCGTCTTTTCGACCTGCCACCAGACAGATTCATTGCTGCAGGATTAAGAGGAGCATTTCAAGTATGTCTTCATTTTGGTGATCTTGATTGGCCAAAAACTTGGACATCAGTGCAGGTCGGAAGCGTAAAGTGGCAACTTTATTGTCGCCATGATCATCCTTTGGCAAAAAGACCTCATTTACAAAAGATCTTACAGTACCCTTTTATTTATCCAATATATCGGTCTACAGAGGGTATCAGATATGGAAACGACCGGTGCCCGCTACCACTCAACAAACGCAACATTGGCCATGAAACGGCCACTGCCACCTCAGCCATTGAGCTAGTAAGCTTTAGTAATCACTTAGCTTTTTTACCAAATGTCGTCGCTGAATCTTTACTTAGACAGAAGCAAGTGCGTATTCTACCTGTACCCAGTTGGAAAAAAGTCGAAGAGCCTTTGTTCTTGACGGTCAAAAATGACTTCGTCAAGAAAAAGACTTTTGAGATTCTCAAAACAATCATCGGCGACGAACTTTAACTCGTCATTAAATAATCACTAAATATTAAAATCATGTGGGTCAACGATAAGCTCTTCATTGTATTGAAATTCATCTTGAGAATCTTCTTGATAAGACTCATCTAATGGATCTTCCCCTAACGACTCCTGTTCATTTCCAGTGTAAGGAGTCGACCACTCATCTTCGACTTCACTGGAAAAAGTATCCTGTGCACTTGAGTCATCTAAACTTTCAATATAGTTTGCAAACCATTCTTTTTCTCGGATACTAACAAAGTCTTTGTCTCTTTGTAGCATTCTCATATAGTGTTTTACGCGATGTGGCTTTTGATCAAGTTGCTGTTTCAAAAGTCCCAAGTAAACTTGAATTTCCTCTTCGTCACTACCCTCAGATGAAAGAGTCACGTAGCATGCATTATTGTAAATAGCCGGTAAATGATCCTCTCTCATTTCAAGAATTTGATCATTTGCATCAATCGCTTTATCAAATTCCTGAATCTTGGCAAAAGCTCTAGCAAGATGAAAAAGCCGTCGCAATTCGATGCGCTCATCACCATCAACTTGTTCGAGTAAACTTATTGCAGTGTGATTTTGATTGACGCCAATGTAGACTCTCGCATCTCGAATGGCGAGACGAGGTTTGTTTTCGTACTTTGCATTAAATTCCTCATGGGTGACGACATCTTCAATAGGCTGATCTTTGGTACATGCACCAGCAAGAACAACAGTGAAAAACAAGACAATGACGGTTTTCATCTAAACTCCCCCCAAAAGTAAGTTTTGTCATTATTCGGGAGCTCTTCGGACGATGACTTAAAACACGCAAATTTATACTAATTTCCCGATTGTTTTAGACAGGTTAATAGATTGTCAAAATTAAAACGTAGTCATTCACTGAGCATTAAAAAAAGCCTGACAAAAAAAATGTGAAAAGAAGGTCGAAATAACCCACAAATGCAATTGATTAGAACACCCATAGAACGATAAGATAAGGGTTAGTAAGGTAGGCATAATTATGATTTTTTCTTTTCGACTTTTCATCTCTAATCCACTCCCAAAGGCATTCTTTTTTTGCCTTGTAGTGAGTCTCACATGGTCCTGCGAAAAGGAGCAAAGAAAGAAATATTCTCCGACCTATACCAAAACTCCTCCTAAAGCATCGCTTGTTCATGTACTTGGTGTTCATCCCCTACATAATCCGCAAAAGCTTTTTGAGGTCTTTAATCCTCTCATAGAATACCTGACGGAAAATATTCCAGAAGCTAAATTTCGCCTCGAAGCTTCAAGAAATTACGCTTCTTTCAACCAAAAACTCTATCAAGGAAAATTCTCCTTCGCTCTCCCTAATCCCTACCAAACGATAAATGCTATTAACAAAGGTTATCGAGTATTTGCCAAGATGGGTGACGATCACAACTTCCGCGGCATCATTATCGTCAGAAAAGACTCCGGAATTGAAAAACCAATTGATTTGAAAGGCAAAAAAGTCAGCTACCCCGCTAAGACCGCATTAGCGGCAACGATGATGCCGCAATTTTATCTGCAAAGCGCTGGCCTCAAGGTAGAAAAAGATCTTGAAAACACCTACGTTGGATCTCAAGAGTCATCGATTATGAATGTTTACCTGAAGCAAACGATTGCAGGTGCCACTTGGCCACCACCTTGGCGAGCCTTTCAAAAAGCAAAACCGAAAGTTGCTTCCGAACTCAAAGTGATATGGCAAACAACGTCTCTTCCCAACAACAGTTTAGTCGTCAGAAATGACATAAATCCAGAACTCGTAAAGAAAGTTGAAGTCCTTTTAGTTAATTTACATAAAGTTCCGAAAGGCAAAGAAATTCTCGCTCGCATGGAACTCTCAAAGTTCGAAAGCGCGACCAACGCAACTTACAATCCGGTGCGAGCATTTATCGATGACTTTGATAAAAAAGTTAGAAAGATAAAATAACTATGTTTAAACCTATTGCAGATTATTGGCGATCCTCGATCAAAAGACAATTGGTCATCGGCGTAGCTTTTGTTCACGCATTGTTGATGTCTATTTTCGTTTTCGATTTAGTCAATCAGCAAACTAACTTTCTTCAAAATCAGGCGAGAAAACAGGCCCAAAGTCTCGTTAAAACCCTTGCGCTCAATTCATCATCTTGGGTACTTGCCGACGATTATGTTGGTCTTGAAGAAGTCCTTTTGGCGCAAAGAAACTTCCCCGGCTTAAGTTATGCGATGGTGACTTCACCTGAAGGCCAAGTGTTGGCCCATACTGAAGAAAGTAAAGTTGGACTATATTTATCTGACGACAAAAGCAGAAATGCAATGATTGAAGGAAGTGAGCAGGTCAATTTTATATTTGAATCCCAAGATCAAATTGATGTCATCACTCCCATAAAGGCGAATGATCAAACAATTGGCTGGGCGAGAGTTGCGATCAATCAATCGGATACCGTCTCTATGTTAGATGCGCTTTTTGTCGATGGGATATTCTTTACGATCATCGCCATATTAGTAGGAACAATTTTCGCACTCCTCTTGGCAAACGGCCTAACACGAAGCCTACGCCGCATGGTAGATCTCACCAAGCAAGTTGCCTCTGGTAAGAGAGAAAATCGCTATGAGGACGACCGCCGAGATGAAATTGGAGAACTCGGCCGAGGCTTTAATAACATGCTCAATAAGCTGGAAGAGAAAGAACGCGAGAATCATAGCTTTGCAGAGCAGTTAAAAAGAGAACGAGAACGTCTTGAGCTAGCCTTTCAAGGAAGTGGAGACGGGCTTTGGGACTTTAATCCAACAACTAAGGAAGTTTACTTTTCTCCCCTTTGGAAGAAAATCATCGGCTACGAAGATCATGAAATTCAAAACCATATTGGAGAATGGGAAAACCGTATTCATCCGGAAGAAAAGCAAAGAGTTTTAAATCATCTGAATGAATACATTGCTCAGGTTAGTGATGTTTATTCAGAGCGCTTTCGCCTCAAACACAAAGATGGTCACTACGTTTGGATCCTGGCGCGCGGAAGAGGCATTCCCAACAGTGATGGAATCCTAACAAGAATGGTTGGTACGCTTACAGATATTAGTAATCAGAAAGAAATCGAAGACAAACTTGATGATGCAATGAAAAAATCATTAGAGTCTTCTAAAGTTAAAAGCCGATTCGTCGCCAATATGAGTCATGAGATACGTACCCCGCTCAATGGAGTCATTGGACTTGCTCAAGTCATTCAGAATGACAAAACAATAACACCTGAGCAGCGCAATATCGCTGATAAACTCGTTGAAAGCGGCGAATTCTTGGCAGAAATTATCAACGATATTCTTGATTTTTCCAAAATTGAAGCAAACAAAATGGAACTGACAAAGAAGCCCTTCAGACTCGGCAAGCTTCTCGAATCAATTAAGGCGGCATACGATTTACCTGCTAAACGCAAAAACCTAAATTTTTCTATTATTGCTGAACCAAGTTCTCTTCACGGCTTTACTGTGAAAGGAGACGAAGTTCGGATCCGTCAAATTATCAATAATCTTCTTTCTAATGCGATTAAATTCACTGAGTCTGGCTCCATTCAATTGAGCGTCAAAGGCGAGATCTTACCCCACGAAACTCTGCGTCTTCATTTTTCTGTGACGGATACTGGTATTGGAATAAGTGAAGATAAAAGAGCTACAATTTTCGACGAATTTAGCCAGCTTTCACAAGGTAAGAATCGCTTATTCACCGGCACTGGATTGGGATTAGCCATTTCCTCGCAACTGGCCCATTTGATGGGTTCAAAAATCGATCTTGAAAGTCAATTAGGCGTTGGCTCAACCTTCAGTTTTGTTGTCGATCTCGCAATTGTCGAAGCAAAACAAAAGCAAGCTAAATCGATTTCACCAGGTAGCTTAAATCTAAATGTCCTTCTTGTTGAAGACAATAAAATAAATGAAATGTTAGCAGTAAAAATGCTCCAAACTATGGGATGTATTGTTGAATGCGCTGAAAATGGACAGATCGCTGTCGAGAAGATCACAAAGAATAAATTTGACGTTATTTTAATGGATATGATGATGCCTGTTATGGACGGCATCGAAGCAACGAAAGCAATCAGAGAATGGGAAGCCCAGCAGAGTAAGCACATCCATAACTGGATCATTGCAATGACGGCAAATGC